>JAHHUE010000123.1 GCA_020024155.1 Oscillospiraceae bacterium
GGTTTATATAGATTTAAGAAAAATATTAAAGAAATATGTTTAGTGTGGATATTAAATGGTATAGGTGTGGCATTTTTTACCAGCTTTATGTTTGTTACCAGAACAGATGATTTCTCAAGAGTAGTGTTATTAATGTTTTGGATTTTGTCAAGCTTATTTATAACTTTGAAGAAAATTATTATAAGAGCGATTATTATTCATTATAATAAACTTGGATATAACAATAAGAGAGTTGTAATATTGGGAAATGGTATTCTAGCACATCAATTCATACAAGACGTTAAAAACAATCAACAAGTTGGTTTAAATATAGTAGGGTATTTAAGCAAAACACAAAAAGACGGTTTGGGTAAACATTTAGGTTGCTATGAAGACCTTGAAGAAATAATAGACAGATATGCTATAGATGATGTTGTTATTGCTTTGGAACCACATGAAACAAGATTTGTTGATACAGTTTTTTCTGTTGCAGATAAAGAAGGAATTGGCGTTAGAATTATTCCTTTTTATAATAATTATTTTCCGAAAAATGCAACAGTTGATTTTATAGGAGGAACTAAAATTATAAATGTCAGAGTTACTCCACTTGATGACATAGGTTTTGCCTTTTTTAAAAGGACAATAGATATATTTGGTGCATTGTTTGGACTTGCTGTGTTATCTCCAATTATGCTTATTGTAGCAATAGGAGTTAAATTAAGTAGTGAAGGCCCTGTTTTTTTTGTGCAGGATAGAGTTGGATTGAATAAAAAACCTTTTAAAATGTACAAATTTAGAAGTATGAGGGTGAATGATTCAGAAACAACAGGATGGAGTAAAAATTCTGACCCAAGAAAAACAAAATTTGGCAGCTTTATACGAAAATATAGTATAGACGAATTACCACAGTTGATAAATGTGCTTAAAGGGGATATGAGCCTTATTGGACCAAGACCAGAAATTCCATTTTATGTTGCAAAGTTTAAGGAAGATGTTCCACTATATTTATTAAGACAACATGTTAGACCAGGTATGACCGGTTGGGCACAAATTCACGGACTTAGAGGCGATACAAGCATTGAAGATAGAGTTAAATATGATTTGTGGTATATAGAAAATTGGAGTATTTGGCTTGATATAAAAATATTGTTAAGAACGATATTTGGTGGATTGGCAAATGATGAAATTCTAAATTCATAATAGAGGAAAAAATGCAGATAAAAATAGTAGTGGCAACACATAAAAAATATCAAATGCCTAGTGATGATATATATATTCCTGTTCAGGTAGGCAGAGATATAACAGATAATATAGTTTCTGAATATTATGGAGATAATACAGGAGAAAATATAAGCAACAAAAACAAAAATTTTTGTGAGCTTACTTGTCTTTATTGGGCTTGGAAGAATGTATCTGCTGATTATATTGGGTTGAGTCATTATAGACGACATTTTAAAGGTAACAATAAAAGAGATAAATGGAGTTGTATTGCCAGCAAAAAATATATTCAGGATATTTTAAATAAAACACCTGTTATATTACCTAAAAAAAGAAATTATTATATAGAAACGACTTATCAGCAATATATACATGCACATCATAAAATAGATTTAGATAAAACAGAAGAAATACTAAAAGAATTTTATCCGGATTATATTCAGTTTTATAATAAAGTTATGAAAAGTACCAAAGGCCATAGATTTAATATGATGATAATGCGTAAAGATATATTTTCAGATTATTGCGAGTGGCTATTTGATATACTCTTTAAACTTGAAAAAAGGTTGGATATATCATTGTACTCAGATTATGATAAGAGAGTTTTTGGATTTATATCAGAAAGACTGTTGGATGTGTGGATTTCAAAAAATAATATTTCATATGAAGAAGTATCTGTAATAAATATGGAAAATCAAAACTGGATAAAAAAAGGAACTAATTTCTTAAAGAGAAAATTTACATATAAAGAAAATAATTAAATAATAAAAAACAGCTGTTATTTGTATATAAAACTTTAAACAATATATA
>JAHHUE010000124.1 GCA_020024155.1 Oscillospiraceae bacterium
GTTATAACATGTGGTTTTTGTTGTGTGCTTTGAACATTACTTGTTTGTGTTTGTGCTGGTGCTTGTGTCTGTGTTGTTGTTGCAACACTTCCTGCCTGCACATTTTCAACGTTATTTTCTACAGTCACATTTTCTTCTGTGGCTGGAACATTATTTTTACGCAATAAATTCATAACATGAGCAGTTTTATTTGAATTTGAATTATTTTTTGATGCCATAACATTGCTCCTTAATTATAATTAACTAAAATTACTTACTTTACATTTTCAGTTCTTGGAAATTCTTTTCCTGCTACTATATCAATAATTTCTGAAAAGTCTTTTGCAGAATTTGATTTTGGACGAAATGTTATTACACTTTGTCCATGCGCTGGTGCTGTTGCAACATCTACACTGCGACGAACTTTGGAATTGAAAACCTGTGTATCCATTTGCTGTGCAACCTCTGTTGCCATATCAAGAACATCTTGATGAAGACGAAAACGACCATTAAACCTATTCATCAAAATACCAAGAACACGAAGGTTTGGATTGTAATATGATTTGATATTTTCATAAGTGTCTCTCAACTGAGAAACGCCAACCAAACTTAAAATTTCAGGTTCCATAGGGATAATAAGACCTGTGGATGCAACATAAGCGTTAATTGTTAAAATGTTAAGCGCTGGTGGTGTATCTATAATAATAAAATCGTATCTATCTTCTATCAATTGTATTTGCTGTGAAAGCATAAATTCTCTGCGTGGTGCAGTAAATTCAACTTCCGCTGCTGAAAGCAAAACATCAGAAGGAATAACATCTCCATACATTGTTTTTGAAATAGATTCAATCATTGTGTGTTTTCCAGAAAATACATCATACATTGTATATCCTGCACCTATTTCAAGTCCAAGGTTAAAACCAAGATTACCTTGAGGATCCAAATCGATGCCTAATACTCTTGCGTTGCGTTGGTGCAATCCTGCAATAAGTGCAGATGTTGTTGTTGTTTTTCCAACGCCACCTTTTTGATTTGTAACTGTAATTATATTTGCCAAAGAAATTTCCTCCTTATTCAAAAAAGCTATATAATTATCTCTTATTTTATTTTACACTATGCCGATAAAAAAAGATAGAGGAATATTTAAAATTGTAAAATAAATTGTTTAAAATTAGAAAAATATCTTTTTTAGGCAATTTTTAATACGAAAGGAGTACATAATATGGCATCAATAAGCAATCTTATGAATAGTGGTTACAGCCGTAGTATTTATGGCAACAGAAATATTATCTCAGGCCTTGCTACCGGTATGGATACAGAAAGCTTAATAGAAAACGCTGTAAAAGGCTACAAATTAAAATTAACACAATTACATCAGCAAAGAACAAAAATTGAATGGCAACAATCAGCTCTTCGCAGTATTATCGATAAAATGGTTAGCTTTGACCAAAAATATCTTTCATACGCTTCAGGGTCAGGTACAAACTTGTTAAGTCCAAGCTTTTTTGATTCTGCTGTTAAAATTACAACTCAAGGCGCAAATTCAAGCAAAATAACTGCTTCTGGCAAATTGACAACTGATGTTGTTGTTAACAGCGTATCTCAAGTTGCTTCATCAGCAAAATATTCAATTGGTGTTGGCAATCTTAATCCAAGTAATGTTGCTACTTCTGAATTTGATATTAAAAATGAAACAACCGTTGGTACATTATCCGGTACTATGACACTTGGTTACGGTGGTAAAAAAATCCAAATAAAATTTGATGAAAAAGATGTATTTAATTCTGCTGATGAAATGGCAGAAAGTATCAACAAAAAACTTGCGGAAGAAACAATCGGTTTTGATGGTGGTACTCAAGGTAAAGCAAGTGAGTATATAAGGGCTGTTGTAAAGGATAATGATGGCAAAAAAGAAGTACATTTTGAAAATATAAAAAATGACGGCAACGGTGTTTGGATTGACTCCGCAAGCAGCAGCATTAAAACAAGTCTTGGCATTGAACCAG
>JAHHUE010000125.1 GCA_020024155.1 Oscillospiraceae bacterium
AGCAGTTTTTGTTCTGCCAGCAGAATTTGTACGAATAAGTGTTAAAAGTCCATTATCTTTTTCTTCTCTAACTATAAATGATGCCAGTAATATCATTATAAATATCAAAACTACATCACTATATTTATAACTTATAGCTTTAACCAATCCTTCTTGTGGAAAATACTCTGTTTTTATGTCAGATATATCTTCATAAGCTTTTGCAGTTGCTTTGATATTCAAACTATCATAACTGCCCTCTTTATTAAAAATTGATATTTGAGATAGCTGTGTTGCCTTTTTTTGTATATCATCTAAAAAAATATCATATCCAGCAGATTGCTCTATTTCATTATTAATTTTTTGTAAAAAGTAATATTCTGTATATAAGCTATCTGTATATTTTATAAATTTCTTCTTTTTATATATTTCTCCATATTTATTAAAGACTTCTCGATATTCACCGTCCATCATTTTCTGTGCATACTCTGGATTATATTGATATTCTTTAACAATATTATCTATTTTTGTAATTCCAGAAATCATTTCAAAGCGACTTTGTATATATTCTACTTTTTGCTCTTCTGTCATGCTTTTAAGGTCAACAGTCAGTTGCTTATATGCTTTTGGAGATGCAACATAACTCGTTCCTGTTTGCGAACTCATCCATATTAAAAATAAATTCACGCATACAAGCAAAGCAAAATAGAGCAAAAATGTCTTCTTGCTCCACAGCTTTCTTATTTCATAGAGGAAAAGTCTCACTGTACTCCCTCCTCACCAAATATATTAAGATATACTTGTTCCAGATTTTCGCCTGGTGCATATTTTTCTATAAGTACATCTACTGGTGCTTTATCAACTAAGTGACCGTCTTTAAGTAACAAAATTTCGTCTGCAACTGTTTCTACATCACTTACAACATGAGTTGCTGTTAAAACTATTGCATCTTTGGATAGTTCCTTCATAAATTGTCTTAATCTTACTCTTTCTTTTGGGTCAAGACCAGCTGTTGGCTCGTCAAAAATCAAAAGTTTTGGATTGCCCAAAACTGCTGATGCCGCAAGTAATCTTTGTTTCATACCTCCTGAGTATGCACCAAGTTTTTTATCAAGTTGGTCTGTTAGATTTACTCTTTTTGCAACATTTTCAACTTCTGCAACTGCTTTTTCTGATTTTATTTCTTTCAATGCACACATATACAGTAAAAACTGACGACCAGTGAAAGTATCATATAGATTTTGTTGTTGTGGCATATATCCTAAAATTCTTCTATATTTTTTACCAAGTCTTCTTATGGATACATCGTCCCATTTTACACTGCCACCATTTTGTTTTAATGTACCAGTGATTATATTTATAAGTGTAGATTTACCTGCACCGTTAGGCCCCAAAAGGCCATAAAGCCCTGGGGCAAGGTCAAAATTGACCTCGTCCAGAGCTTTTTTATATTGTTGTTTTTCCTTGCTCAACAGTTTCTTTGGCAAAGGATATTTTTTTGATAGTTCATTTATTGTTAATTTTTCCATGTTATTACTACTTATATAGTTTTAATAAATTCCTTGCAGTTCTTGATATAAATCTTTTGCATACGCATCTCTCATTCCACTTATATAGTCGGTTACTAGTAAAAGTCTAAGATACAGGTTATAGTTTTCATCATTAGTTTTATCTTTAAATATTATATATTGTAGCGTTTTTTATAATTTTTTCATAATCTTTTACAGCATCAGCAGTTGGATACCGTTATTCATCATACGGATATTTTTCATCATCTCCAAATCTGCTATTTGTTAATAGTTCT
>JAHHUE010000126.1 GCA_020024155.1 Oscillospiraceae bacterium
CTTTAATTGATAAAAGTTATGTGATACAATGCAATTACAGAATAACTTTACTATTTCAAAGATAAAGTTTAAATCGTAGATAAAATTTTATAATCTAAACTCTTTTATATTTTGGAGGAAAAATGAAAACAAAATTTGTATACCTATTCAGTGAAGGTAATGGAAACATGAAAGAACTTTTGGGTGGCAAAGGCGCAAATCTTGCAGAAATGACTATTTTGAGTATGTCTGTTCCTCAATGTTTTACCATTACAACAGAAGTATGTACAGACTATTATGAGTCTGGCAAAAAGATTTCCAGTGAAATTGAATCTCAAATTTTTGAATATCTTTAAAAACTTGAGTTAATAACAGGTAAGAAATTTGGAGATAAAGAAAATCCTCTTTTGCTATCTGTTCGTTCTGGTGCAAGAGCATATATGCCAGGTATGATGGACACTATACTTAACTTGGGTCTTAATGATGAAGTTGTAGAAGTCATTGCAACACTCACAAATAATCGTCGATTTGCTTTGGATTCCTATCGTAGATTTATACAGATGTTTTCTGATGTTGTTATGGGTATTTCAAAAACATTGCACGAAGATGTTTTGGAAAACTTAAAAAGAGCAAGAGGTGTTAAATACGATTATGAAATTTCTGCCGAAGACCTTGAATCTCTTGTATCAACCTTTAAATGCATTTATAAAAAAGAAATAGGAGAAACTTTCCCTAATGATGTTAAAGTTCAGTTTCTTCTTGCTGTCAAAGCAGCTTTCTCATCATGGAGAAATCCTCGTGCAGTTTATTACAGAAGAATAAATGATATACTTGCATCATGGGGTACAGCAGTTAATATTCAGTCAATGGTATTTGGTAATATGGGTGACGACTGTGGTATTGGTGTTGCTTTTACACGAAATCCTACAACAGGTGAAAACTAAATATACGGCGAATTTTTGATGAATGCACAAAGTGAAGATGTTGTTGCTGGTATAAGAACTCCTAAAACTATAAAAGAACTTGAAAAAAATTATGCTTGATGCATATGACCAAATTATTGAAATAGCAAAAACACTTGAAAAATATAACCAAGATATGCAGGACCTTGAGTTTACAATAGAAAAAGGTAAACTTTATATGCTACAAACAAGAAATGGCAAGAGAACAACCCAAGCCTACTATAAAAATTGCAGTGGATATTGCTCAAAAGAAGAGGCACTGCTTAAAGTTGAGCCAAGCCAACTTGATAGCTTACTTCATCCACAATTTGAACCCTTCTGCACTTGAAAAAGCAAAAGCAGTAGCAAAAGGTTTGCCAGCATCTCCTGGTGTAGCTTGTGGCAAAATATACTTTAATGCAGAAGAGGCAAAAAGAGGCTGTAATAAAAAGAAATTAATCAGTTATTCTTGTAAGGGTTGAAACTTCTCCGGAAGATATAGAAGGCATTGCACTTTCAAAAGGTATACTAACGGCTCGTGGTGGTATGACAAGTCATGTAGCAGTTGTTGCTCGTGGTATGGGGCGTTGCTGCGTATCAGGATGCAATGAGCTTAGAGTTGATTTTAACAATAAAATTGCTTACTTTAAAGATATAGATGTTGGTGAAGGCGAATATATTTCAATTGATGGTAGTATGGGTAAAATTTATCTTGAACAAATTCCAACAATTGATGCAACTTTATCAGGAGGTTTTGCAAAAATTTATGCAATGGGCT
>JAHHUE010000127.1 GCA_020024155.1 Oscillospiraceae bacterium
TAATGGACTTTTAACACTTATTCGTACAAATTCTGCTGGCAGAACAAAAACTGCTATAGTAAAACTTTTTGCAATGGGAGTAAGTTTACTTATTGCAGTAACAGCTTTATATGTTGTTAACTTAATTTTTTGTAATTATGCATACGGAATAGGAAGTTTATCAAGAAGTATTCAGTCTGTACCTTATCTTATGAGAAGTACAATGAGAATAAATGTTGTACAGTATTTGTTGATATTTATTTTCACAAAATGGATAGCAGCATTTATATGTGGTGTGTGGATTTTGTTTAGTATGCTTATTACTAAAAGAGTATTTACAGGATATGTTTTATCACTATCAATGCCGGTATTACAGTTAATTATACGAAATATGATACCTGCAACAAGCCATCTAAATGTAATTAAATATTCAAATCTTGTAAGCTTTTTAACAACAAATGAAATACTGGGAAGTTATAGAAACATATATTGGTTTGGAAAGCCAGTTCGTTTATTTTGGGTTGAAATTATAGCTGCAATTATATTTACAGTTATTTTTATAGCAATATTCTTAATAACGTTTGAAAAAGCACAGCTAAGCAAATCAGATAATAAAAAAATAAGCTTTAATATTAAAAGAAAATATAAAGCAACAACAGTATTTAAACAAGAATGGTACAAGCTTACAGTTGTAAATGGTGCAGCATTTATATTGGCTTTGTTTTGTATTTTTCAGGGATATAACGCATATAAAGCAGAAAATTATATTACAGCAGAAGAAATGTTTTATTCTTATTATATGAAAGAAATAACAGGGCCGTATGATACAAAATCTTATGAATTTCTAAAAGAAGAAAATGAAAAGTTTGAACCTTTGTATAAAGCAAAGAAAATGCTGATAAATGGTCAGATAAGTCAAGAAGAATATTCAATGATAACATCTGCAAACTATGCATTAAATATGGAGTATGAGGTATATAGACAAGTTTTAGATAAAGTCAAGTTTGTGAACGAGAATAAAGGAACTCAACTTATTTATGATACAGGATATATTAAGTTGTTTGATTTTAATGATTTATTGGATTTAAAAGATTATCTATTTACAATTTTAGTTACAAGCTTATCATTTGCAGGATTATTTTGCATTGAAAAATCAAGTGGTATGCTAAAAGTAATAAAAGCAACGCCACTAGGTATGGAGTACACAGCTAAAACTAAAATAAAAGTTTCGTTTATAGTTTCAGGTATTATAACAGCACTTTCAATTGCACCAAGATTTTGGCAAGTTGGAAAAGGTTATGGTTTTAAAGGCCTTTTTGTACCGGCAAAAAGTATAGATATGCTACATAATGTTAGCGAATATATTCCAGTGGTAGCTTTAATCACATTTATGATAGCAATAAGATTATTAGTTACCTTTACTATGACAATGGTAGTATTATTTATTTCACAAAAAGTGGATAGTTATATATCATCTGTTATGTTTTCAGTATTGTTACTAGGTTTCCCAGCTATTCTGTATTATCTTGGAGTAGAGTGGGCTAAATGGATAACTTTATATCCAACATTCCATTTTGCACACTTTTTTATGAATGG
>JAHHUE010000128.1 GCA_020024155.1 Oscillospiraceae bacterium
GTATATATATTTGTTTTCAGATTTAATTCTGTTTTCAGCGGATATATTTCTTTTTAATTTTTCAGCTTGGTGAACACTTGCAAAATCAGAAAGTTTTTTTACTAAAATATCGCTTTTTTCACTGGTTATAAACTTTGAAGATGTAACAGCATCAATAAGCAGTTTTAGTTCAGAAAGTTCAAATTTTCTGTTTGCAATAAAATATTTATTTTGAGTTGATGGTATTGTGACAATATCCACACCTATGTTATTTAATGATGCAATATCTTTGCTAACTGTGGTTCTGTGAGTATCCATTCCATAGTTGCTTTTTAATAAATCCATAATTTGATATGTAGATAGAGAGTGTTCTTCGTCGGAATATTTTTTAAGTATTTCTTTTATTAAAAGCATTCTGATTTTATTTTCTTTTTCCATAGAATTAACCTCCAACTTATAATAATATAAAAATTATATAATTTATGGACAGAATAAGCAACTATATTAAATTTAAAAATAAAAAATAAAACACAGCACTCGTAAAAGAGTGCTGTGTATTTTTACATAATTATCTGTTGAGGATAAGTTTTGTAAGTTCAACTGGTTCAACAATTTCGTTACCTTTATATACACGCATATTGCCAGAAGCAATTTCGTCAATGAGGATAACTTCGCCATTGTTATAACCAAATTCAAATTTAATATCCCACAAATCAAGACCGATTGTTTTAAGGTCATCAGCTACGATTTTTGTGATTTTGAGTGTCTGTTCTTTCATACTTTTGAACATTTCTTCACTCATAACACCCAAAGCAGCAAGAGCTTCACTTGTAACAAGTGGGTCACCTTTTTCATCGTTTTTGAATGTGCATTCAACATAACCACCTTCAAGTGGAGTGCCGTTTTCGATATATTCGCCATATCTACGGATAAAGCTACCTGTTGCAACTAAACGGCAGATAACTTCAAGACCGTGACCAAAAACAGTTGCAGGGAGAACTTCCATTTCTACTTTATCAACATCAGCACTTACATAATGAGTTTTGATACCTGCTTTTTTCAAAAGCTCAAAGTAGTAAACAGATGTCTGCAAGTTTGCTTTACCAATACCTTCGATTGTAAGACCAACAGAATTTTCGCCTGGGTCAAAAACACCGTCTTTACCTGTGCAATCATCTTTAAATTTAAGCAATACATTGCCATTTTCAAGGCTGAAAACATCTTTTGTTTTACCTTCGTAAATCTTTTTCATAACAATACTCCTTATATTTATGCTTCTAGGTAATAATCTATTCCAAGTAAATAGAACAAATTCCACTTATAGTATAATAACTTTTTTTACAAAAATCAACAATAAATTTTGTGCAAAATTCAATAAAACATTGTTACTTTTGCCCAAACATATAAAAGTATTTGTAATAGGATAATCTATCCCTTGTAAAAAATAAAAAAATTAGTTTTAAAATTTTTTATAAAATCAAAAAAAATCAAAAAAATATGTATTATTTGCTCATTTATAACAAAAATAAAATATTTACAATTTATAAATATATATTTCGT
>JAHHUE010000014.1 GCA_020024155.1 Oscillospiraceae bacterium
ATATTATATATTGTAATTAAGAATATATTTTTTTAAAAAACACGATAAAATTTGTGCAATATCCATATTATTGAAGGAGATATTACATAATGGCAAAAAAATTTATAATTGTAGATAGTGAAGTTTTACCAGAAGTTTTTTTGAAAACAATAGAGGCAAAACAGTTATTGGCATCTGGAGAAGTGAAAGGACTTTCTGCTGCTGCAAAGGCTGTTGGAATATCCAGAAGTGCACTTTATAAATATAAGGATAAAGTGTTTGAATTTAATGAAAATCAAAAATCTGTTATAACAATAACTGTTATTCTCAAAGATGTGTTGGGCGCTTTGCAAAGTTTGTTAAAGCTTATTTCAAGTTATCACATATCAGTGGTAACAATAACACAATCAGCACCTTCAGACGGAGCTGCAAGTGTTTCTCTTGATTTGCGTACAACTGATATGACTGACGATATAGAAGTGCTTTTGAAAGATATAAATTCTCAAAGTTTTGTTATTTTGGCAAAGGAAATTATAAAATAATGGCTAATATAGTTAAATATTTTAAAGATTTTAATAATATAGAAGATATAATATTAGAGTGCGAAAATGATATTTCTCTTGGGTGTAAAGTTAAAGTTTTTTCTGATATAAAGAATAAATGCAAAATAGAACACGAAAATATAGATTTTATTTTTTGTGTTGACCCAATGGAAAATGCTATTATAACTGCCAGAAATATATATGCTGAAAAATGCCAGTTTTATATAGAAAAAGGTGGCATTTATTCCGCAGAAAATAATCTCTATAATAATCCCGAAAAAATTAGTGAATTGGATTATGATGAAGCCATAGAACTTTCTGCTTCTAGCTATGATTATGTTGATGCTTCGATAATTTCATTGGCGAAAAGAAATAGCGTGCGTATAGAAATTTTATCACTTAAAGATAAAGTGCCAACAATAATAAAAGAGGTTGTTGGTACAAGTGAAAAGCCTTTTAAATGTATAACGAAAGATACAAACATAATAGTAATTACACTTACTGAAATTCCAGACAAAAAGGGTGCAACATATAAAATATTTAAAACACTAAGTGATAAAAATGTATATGTAGATTCAATTATGCTTCCGGCTGCAAACAGGTGCAAGCAAGATATAAGTTTTTCTGTAAAATCTGAGGACAAAAATCAAGTTGTTGGACTTTTGCAAGATAAAATAAATGCTTTGGAATTTAAAGAAATTATAGTAAATGAAAATGTTGCAAAAATTTCTGTAATCGGAGAAACTTTGCGTATGCAACCAGGTATTGCAACAAAACTTCTTGAAGTTTTATACAGAAATGATATAAATATTATGATGATTTCTACAACAGAAGTTAGATTTTCAATTATTTTGGATAAAAAACAAGCAGATTTAGCTATAAGAGCAATACATAAAAATCTAATATAAAAAAGCCCATATTTTATGGGTTTTTATTTTTATGTAGAAATATACACAATTATTTGGTAGAATAATGATTTAGTGATAATAATAAATTAAAAATAATATACGGAGAAAATATGAAAAGAGAAAATATACAGAATAATGTTCATCTTACTTTTCTGCCGGCAGATAAGTTTAAGAGAAATAGAATTAGCATAAGTTTTATTGTTCCAAACGAAAGAGAAAAAGCAACAATGTATGCAATTTTGCCAACATTGATGGAAAGAGGTTATCAGGATTATCCGGATATGGGTCTTTTTTCAAAAAAATTAAGCGAAATGTATGGCGCAAGCTTTACAGCATCAACTGCTGTTGTTGGTCAAAACAGATATCTTCGTTTTACAATTCAAGGTATAAAAGATGAATACTGCCTTAATAAAGAAAATCTGTTGCAAGAAATGACAGATGTTCTTTTGGGTGTAATATTCAAACCTTGTGTTGTAAATGGTGGGTTTACACCTGATTGGCTTGAAGTTGAAAAATTTAAGCTTAAAGAAGAAATAGAAGGCGAAATTAACGACAAAAGAGGATATTGCATAAAGAATGCACAACGCAAGTTCTTTAAAGATAGCAAAAACGGTGTTGAAAGACTTGGCTACATTGATGAAGTTGATAGTTTAGATGCAGTAGAGTTGTATAACTGCTACAAACAGATAATATCAGACAGTATAGTTGAAATTTTTGTAACTGCTGATGAAAATAATGACATCAGAAATAAATTTTCAGACGCATTTGCAGATAGAAAAGAGCAGACTGTTTCTGTTTTACCAATAGAAGTTATGCCTGTTACGGATATTGAAACTTATAGCGATACAATGGATATTGTACAAGGAAAAGTGTGCCTTTTCTATACTTGTACAAGACCTATAACAGCTGAAGAAAGATATATATTCCTTGTTGCAAGCACTATATATGGTGGAACTGCAAACTCAAGACTTTTCAAAAATGTAAGAGAAAAACAAAGTCTTTGTTATTACTGTGCAGCGGCATTTAACGGGTTTACATGCTCTATGCGAGTGGATTCTGGTGTTGAACACAAAAACTGTGATAAAGTTGTAGATGCAGTTCAAAAGGAACTTAACAGCCTTATTGACGGAGAAATAACAGACGAAGAAATTCAGCAGACAAAACTTGTTTTATTAAACAGTATAGATGCAGTGTATGACGGATTACATGGTCTTGAAGCTTGGTATCTTAATGAGGCTGTGCGTGGAACTTGGGATTGTCCACAAAAAGCAAAAGAACATATTGAAAAAGTTACAAAAGAACAGATAAAAGATGTTCTTAAACTCTTAAAACTTAATGTTATCTATAAATTGACAAAATAAAGGAAAAATTATGAGTAATACACAAATAATAAAAAGCGATATTTTAAATGAAGAATATCAGCTTATAAAAACTGATTGCGGGCTTACAATTGCGTGCTATCCAATGCCAAAACACAATGGTGTTCATGCAGTTTTTGCCACAAATTTTGGGTCAATAAACCGTAAATTCACAATGGATGGAAAAGAATATGTAATACCAGCAGGTGTTGCACATTATCTTGAACACAAAATGTTTGAAAATGAAGACGGAGATGCTTTTGAAAAGTTTGCAAAGACAGGTGCAAACGCAAATGCTTTTACAAGCTTTGACAAAACTTGTTATTTATTCTCTGCAACTCACAATATACAAGAATCTTTGGATATACTTCTTTCATTTGTAACAAAACCATATTTTACAAAAGAAACAGTTCAAAAAGAACAGGGTATAATTGGTCAAGAAATCAAAATGTATGACGATAGCGCAAGCTGGAGAGTTCTTTTTGGTGTTCTTGAAGGTTTGTATCATAACCATCCTGTAAAAGATGATATAGCAGGCAGTGTGGAAAGTATTGCAGAAATTACACCAGAAATGCTTTATAATTGTACAGATGCGTTTTATTCGCCAAGTCAAATGATTCTTTCTGTTGCAGGTAATATAACAGCACAACAAATTGTTGATGCAGTTGAAAGAGCTGGCTTTTCTGCAAAATGCAGTGATGTAAAATGTGCAGAAATCAATGAACCAGAAGATATTGTTTATTCAGAAAAAAATATAAGAATGCCAATATCACAGCCATTAGTTGCAATAGGATTTAAAGAAAAAGTAAACGGAAAAGTTACAACAAAACAGGAAATTGTTGGAGATATAATTATTGATATTCTCACTGGTTCAACAAGTGATTTGTTTAACACTCTTTATGACGAAAATATTGTAAATGGTACTTTTGAGGGAGAAATTTTCTCCGGTGAAGATTACTATGCGAGCATTATTTCCGGAGAAACAAGCAATCCTGATTTGCTTATAGAAGAAGTTACAAAGGCAATTGATGAAATTAAAGCAACTGGTATAACACAGGAACAATTTGATATAAGCAAAAATGCTATGTACGGAAGTATGATTATAGATTTTGAAAATGTTGAAGAAGTTGCAACAAGTCTTGTAAACCAATATTTTAAAGGAAATACTCTTTACAATAGCTTGGAAGTATTCAAAACAATAACATTAGATGATGTAAATGAACAGTTGAAAACTATGTTTAACAATGATAAACGCACTATATTTACAGCATTGCCATTGGAGGTATAGTTTATGTTTCATATTCAGTTTCCAAAACTAGGCTTAAATTTTACAGTAAACAGAATTGCGTTCAGTTTATTTGGTATTGATGTTTACTGGTATGGACTGATTATTGCAGTTGGTTGTGTTCTTATGATGCTTGTTGCTTTTAATCTTGCAGAAAGAAGAAAGATAAACACTGACAAAATGGTTGATGTAATTATTGTATCATCCATAGCAGCTATTATCGGCGCAAGAATATACTATGTAGCATTTGGACCTATTAAATATGACAGTTTTTGGGCAATGATGAATATTCGTGATGGTGGTATAGGAATATATGGTGGTGTAATCGCAGGTCTTATTGTTGCTGTATTTGCTTGCAAATGGAAAAAAATCGACGCTCTTGAATTCTGCGATGTTGCTGCAAGTTGTTTTTTGTTAGGTCAAGGTATTGGCCGTTGGGGCAATTTTGTAAATCAAGAAGCATTTGGCAGTAATACAGATAATATGTTTGGTATGATAAGCGAAGGAACTACAAGATACCTTGAATCTGTTAAAGATAAATTGGCTTTGCAGGGGGTTATTGTTGACCCTAATATGCCCGTTCATCCAACTTTCCTTTATGAATCTGTATGGTGTCTTATAGGCTTTGTACTTATGATTGCTTATTTTAATCGTAAGAAATTTAAGGGCGAGATGCTTTGCATATATGCTATATGGTATGGATTTGGAAGATTTTTTATTGAAGGACTTCGCACAGATAGCCTTGCTACAAGTGGAGGAATAAAAACATCTCAGATTATTGCAGTAGTAACAGTTGTTGCGTCAATAGGTATTATTGTGTATAATCGTGTAAAGCAAAAAAATAAGGTCACTGTAGATGAAAACCTAGACAAAGAATAAAGAGTAAATGGGAGGCGAAACTATGTACGAAGAAAAACTTATTAGTGGTAAAGTTATAAGTGCAGAGGAAAAACAAAAAATTTCTCAAAAGGTAAAACAATTAAAAGCAGAGGGCATAAACCCAAAACTTTCTGTTATTATTGTTGGAGAAAATCCGGCAAGCCAGTCTTATGTAAAAGGCAAAGTAAAAGACTGTGCAGAATGTGATATTGATTCTGACACAATAGCATTACCAGAAAGTACAACTCAACAAGAATTGCTTGATATAATTGAAAAATTAAACAATGATGAAACAGTTCACGGCATTCTTGTTCAGCTTCCGCTTCCTAAACATATAGAAGAATATGCAGTTATAAATGCAATTTCAAGTGAAAAGGATGTTGATGGCTTTACTGCTGTTAATGTTGGTAATATGCATATAGGCAAAGATTGCTTTATTCCTTGTACACCACAAGGATGTATTGATATGCTTGAATATGCCGGTGTTGAAATTGAGGGTAAAGATGTTGTTGTTATAGGCAGAAGTAATATTGTTGGTTTTCCTGTTGCTTCATTATTGATAAAGAAAAGCGCAACAGTAACAATTTGTCACTCAAAAACAAAAAACATTGCAGAGAAAACAAGAAATGCAGATATTGTTATAATTGCAATTGGTTGTGCAGGTTTTCTTACAGCAGATATGATAAAAGAAGGTGCTGTTATTGTTGATATTGGCATAAACAGAAATAGTCAAGGTAAACTTTGTGGAGATGTTGATTTTGATTCTTGTGTTGAAAAAGCAGGAAAAATAACACCTGTTCCAGGTGGTGTGGGACTTATGACAAGAGTAAATCTCCTTAAAAATACTGTGAAAAGTGCTAAAAATAAAAGAAAATAGCCGATATATTACTTGACAATAGTTTGTATTTATAGTACTATATTATAGCCGCATGTAAATGGCTCAAGTTGTATCCGTCGGATACACGCCAGGTTCAGCGAGACTTAATTATGAGAGGGTAAAAATATGAAAGCAGTATTTGTTACTGGTGGTAAACAGTACACAGCTAGCGAAGGCGATGTACTTTTCATCGAAAAATTGGAAGCAACAGCAGAAGAAACAGTTGTTTTTGATCAAGTTTTGCTCGTAGGCGAAGGTGCTGATGCTAAATTTGGCGCACCTGTTGTTGATGGTGCAAAAGTTGAAGCTAAAGTTATCAAAAATGGTAAAGGCAAAAAATTGAACATCATCACTTACAAACCTAAAAAAGGTTCTGTAAGAAGAATGGGTCACAGACAGCCATACACAAAAGTTGAAATCACAAAAATTGTTGGTTAATTTTAAAGGGAGGATATAGAAATGGCACATAAGAAGGGTGTAGGTTCCACAAAAAACGGCCGTGATTCCGAATCAAAAAGACTCGGCGCAAAAAGAGCTGACGGTCAAGCAGTAAAAGCTGGTAACATCATCGTTCGTCAGAGAGGCACACATATTCACCCAGGTGAAAATGTAGGTCGTGGCAGCGACGATACACTTTTTGCATTGGTTGACGGCACAGTTAAATTCGAAAGATATGGCCGTGAACGCAAAAAAGTAAGCGTTTACGCAAAGTAATATAAACAAATTCACCCGGGCTTTTGTAAAAAGCTCGGGTTTTGTTTAATAAGTAATTTAAAAATTTTTTATTTATTAAGATAATAACAATATTTTATATAAACATCAACTATTTATATGGTAAAATAGAATAAAGATATAATTTTATGAAAAGAGGTGCAGACAATGGCAATTCAATTTGTAGATATAGCCCGCATTTATATAAAAGCAGGTAATGGTGGTAACGGTGCTGTTGCATTTCACCGAGAAAAATATGTTGCATCTGGTGGACCTGACGGTGGTGACGGTGGCAGAGGTGGCAATGTAGTTTTTCGTGCAGATAGAAATCTTTCCACTTTGATGGATTTTAAATATAAGCGTAAATATATTGCTAAAAACGGTGAAGACGGACGTGGTTCAAATCAGTCAGGCCGTGGTGCAGAAGACCTTATAGTTAGAGTGCCAATTGGTACAGTTATTAAAGATGCAGAAACAGGTCTTGTAATTGCAGATATTTCAGAAGAAAAAGATTACATTATTGCAAAAGGTGGTAAAGGTGGTTTGGGCAATCAGCATTTTGCTACTCCAACACGCCAAATTCCTAGATTTGCAAAACCAGGATATAAAGGTGAAGAGTTTAATGTTACACTTGAACTTAAACTTATTGCTGATGTTGGTCTTATTGGTTTTCCTAATGTTGGTAAATCCACAATTATTTCAACAATTTCATCAGCAAAACCAAAGATTGCAAACTATCACTTTACAACACTTACACCTGTTCTTGGCGTTGTAAGAGTTGACGAAGAGGCTTCTTTTGTAGCTGCTGATATTCCAGGTATTATTGAAGGTGCATCAGACGGTATTGGTCTTGGTCATGACTTTTTGCGTCATGTAGAGAGATGTCGTTTGCTTTTGCATGTTGTTGATGTTTCTGGCAGTGAAGGAAGAAATCCAATTGATGATTTCAATCTCATAAACACTGAACTTGTTTCATTTAGTGAAGAACTTGCAAAACGTCCTCAGATTGCAATAGCAAACAAAGCAGATATTGCAACTGAAGAACAAATTGAAGAATTTAAAGCATTTTGTGATGAAAAAGATATTCAGCTTTTTGTAATTTCAGCAGCAACTCGTCAAGGACTTACAGACCTTCCAGGTGTTGTGTATAATGAGTTGCAGAAATTGCCACCAGTTATCAAATATGAACCGGAATATGTTAAACCTGAAATTGTTGAAGATGGTAATGCGTTTAATATTTTCCGTTCAGATGATGGTGCATTTAACATTGAAGCAGAATGGCTTGTGCGTATTCTTAACGGTTGTGACATTGATGACTACGAAAGCTTGCAGTATTTCCAAAGAAGATTGCGTGATAGTGGTATCATTGATAAATTGGAAGAAATGGATGTTAAAGAAGGCGATACGATTCGCATAGAAGACTTTGAATTTGACTATATAATTTAATTTGAAGGTGAATAAATGGTAGATATAAGAGAGCAATCTCCTGTGGCGATGGCTTTTGTAGGTGATGGGGTGTATTCTCTTCTTATAAGAGAACATCTTGTTACAGAAAAAAGACACCCAATAAACAAACTTCATAAAATGGCAGTATCTTATGTAAGCGCAAAGGGTCAATTTCAAGCTCTTGAACTTATAAAGGATATTCTTACAGAGGAAGAATCAAATATGGTGCGTAGGGGTAAAAATAGCTCCAAGGCGTCAGTTGCAAAACATGCCACAGTTGAAGAATATCGTGCATCAACGGGTTTTGAATGTCTTTTGGGATATTTAAAACTTACTGGGCAAGAAGATAGATTAAAATATCTTGTTGATTATATATTACAAAATTTAAAGTTTGAAAATATGTAGAAAAAAGGTATCTCAGAAATAAACTGAGATACCTTTTATTTTTTGCTTTTTGGTGCATAATCTGTTAAATCAGGTATGGAATTTGCAGAAATTTCCCATAAATATAGAGATGCAACAGAACCATAAGGAGAATATCTTTTTTTATATTTTTCAAATTTTTTTCTATCAATATTTCTATGATGGTATAACATTCGCATACCTCTTTGAATGCCTAAATCTTTATAACTTAAAATATTTTTTCTTTGCATACAAAAAAGCATAATCATTTCAGCTGTCCATTCTCCAATGCCATTTAGAGAAGATAATTGTTTTATAACTTCATCATCAGATAGATTCCATAAGCTTTCTATGTCAAACTCTTTTGACTTAACTTTTTGAGCAAAGTTTTTTATATAGCCAACTTTTCTAAAAGATAAACCACATTTTTGTAGCTTGTCATCACTGATATTGCAGATATTTTCTACATTTATTATGCCAACAGTATTTTCTATGCGAGCCCAGACAGTTTTTAAAGCAGAAGATGAAATTTGCTGACCAACAATTTGTTTGACAACGCAAATAAATAAATCATTATCAACATCGCGATAAATATGACCGATTTTATCTATTGCATTTCCTAAAATTTTATCTTTTTTCTTTAAATATTCTATCTCTTTATTGCCATATTCAAAATACATATATCACCTTTAAATGTAAAATTTATAAACATAAAAAGATAGCCATTATTATATGAACGGCTATCTTCTTACTTAAATTTTTGAGTATATCAAAAAATTAAATTATTAGAGAAAAGGATTTTGTCAAGAAGATAGGAGGAAACCTTAAAATCTTCTTATTATTTACAATTATAGCATTAACTAAATAAATGTCAATATTCGCATATAAAACTAAAAATAAAAAAGGAAACAGATTATCTGCTCCCTTTTTATTTAATTATTGTGCGTTTGCATAAGCTTTTTGTAAAGCTCTTTGGATGTTTGTAAGATTTATTGTTACACTTGATTTTAAATCTTCTTCCCAGTTAAGTGCATCAGAATAATCACTTGATACACTACTGCTAGAAGAACTGCTGTTCATTTCGCTGTTTGAGTTGCTGTTATCAACTTTGCCGTCAATGTTGTCTGTCATTCCACCTGCTGTTTTGTCGTCATTTCTATCGCCGTTATTATTGCCGTCAATAATGTTTTCAGCACCATTTGCAATGTTATCTGCAATGCTTTCTACACCACTTGTAACTTCACCTGCTATATTTTCAGCACCGTTTATAGCATTGTTTACAATGTTATCAGAACTGCTTGTATCGTTGCCTAAACTGTCAGCATAGTCATCTTTTGTACTGTAAGAGCCACCATATATTACAGCTTTTGAAATTTCATCAATGTTTTTGCCAACAAGATATGATTCAAGGCTGTTAACTTGTTCATACCATTCTTTGCCAATAGGAGAAGCAGCTTTCATATTATAACTATCTCCAAGTTCTCGCTTACTTTTTATAGCTGTGTTATTTCCGTTTTTTACAATTTGACCTTTTGCGTCAAAGTAAACTTTGCTTTCAACTTCATCAATATATACTTTTTTGATTATATTGTTGGAGTCAAAAATAACTGTTGCATAAGTTGTTTTAACTACTCCTTTACCATTTTCTCCGGCTACTGATGATGAGTTTTCAGTTGTAGTGTAGCTACCAATACCTACTTTATAGTTTGTACTGTCAATAACATCAGAATTATCATCATTATCTGTGCTGCCACAAGCAACTAAAGAAAATGACAAAGCCAATGTTGTTACTAAAGCCAAGATTTTTTTCATTTTGTATACTCCTTTTTATAATATAACACTATTTGATTTTATATTTGTGCTTGAGAATAATATTATCAAATTTTATAAAAATATACTTAAATGTAATTAAAAAGATACATATTATCGTAAAAAGACAATATATATAATAATAACCTTAAAGGACTGTAAAAAAATTATCAGTCCTTTTTTATTTTTTAAGAGGAGGGTTTTTATGAAATCTGGTGTAAAGAAAAATAGTGTGTTTAAGTCATATAGATTTCCACTTATATTGATTTTAGGCATAGTAATAGGAAGTATAATAGGCTGGTTTAACCCTGAATTTGGTAAAAAACTAAAACCATTTGGAGATATTTTTCTTAATTTGGTATTTTCCATAGTTGTTCCAGTTGTATTTTTCTCAATTGCAAGTGCAGTTGCATCAATGACAAATATGAAAAGACTTGGAAAAATATTGGGATATATGTTTGTGGTTTTTGTTATTACAGGCGTTATTGCAGCAATTATTATGTGTGGTGCTGTACATATTATGGACCCTACAAAAGATACAAAATTTGAACTGACAGCAACAGAAGTTGAAGAAGCACCAGCACTTTCAACACAAATTGTGGCAGCTGTGACTGTTGATGATTTTCCGTTGCTTATATCAAGGAAAAATATACTTCCACTTATTTTAATGAGTATATTTTTTGGTTTTGTTGTT
The DNA here is from genome assembly GCA_020024155.1 of Oscillospiraceae bacterium. Lineage (GTDB taxonomy): Bacteria > Bacillota > Clostridia > Oscillospirales > Ruminococcaceae > RGIG3102. The sequence goes on from JAHHUE010000014.1 coordinate 10,891, forward strand.
ACATCATTTGGAGAAAAGGGTAAAAAGATGGCTGAAACATTATCATTTTTATCAGACATCTTTATGAAAATGATAAAATATATAATGTATTATGCTCCAATTGGTCTTGGTGCATATTTTGCTTATCTTGTTGCAGACCTTGGCCCACAGCTTATTGGTGTATATGCAAAAACTATGCTTGGTTTATATTATCCACTGTGTGTCGCATATTTCTTTATTGCATTTTTTATTTACACATATTTTGCAGGTGGTATGCTTGGAGTTAAAACTTTCTTTAAAAATATTTTGCCATCAGCAGCAACAAGTTTGGCAACACAAAGCTCTATTGCTACTTTACCAGTAAATATGGAAGTTTGCGAAAAAATAGGTGTGCCAAAAGATATAAGAGAAATTGTTTTGCCAATTGGTGCAACAATGCATATGGACGGTTCATGTTTTTCTGCAATTTTGAAAATTGCTTTGGTATATGAGATGTTTGGCAATGACTTTGCTGGTTGGGGAGTATGGATTCCGGCAATTTTAATTGCAATAATGTCTGGTATGGTTATGTCTGGTGTTCCAGGAGGTGGACTTATTGGAGAAATGTTGATTATGACAGTTTATGGCTTTCCAATGGAAGCTTTTCCAATAATTGCAACTGTTGGATTTTTAGTTGATGCACCGGCAACACTTATAAATGCGACAGGTGACGGCGTAACAGCAATGATGGTTACACGACTTATAGAAGGTAAAAACTGGCTAAAAGATAAAAATACTAATAAAAAAGTTGATAATAATTGCATATAAATTCAATTATTACAGAATACTTAATATATAATGAAAATATGGTAAAAAGTATTGACTTTAACTAGGTGTTAATGTAAAATCTAGACGAGAAATTGGAGTATATATTGAATACTCTGAAAAAATCAAATAGGAGAAACTAAATGAAAAAAATATTAGCAATTATAATGGCTGCAACATTAGCAATTTCAATGGTAGCATGCGGCTCAAAAGATGATTCTGGTGAAACTGCTCCATCAAACGGCACACCATCCGGTACACTTAGCGAAATTATGGAAAAAATTAAAGATGTACCATCATTGGAAATCCAAACAATAGAAGCTGAAATGACAGCAGATGATTGGGAATATCACACAAAAATTACTATGCCAAAAGGTGCTGAAGGTATGATTAGCGATGCTATGATGAGCTCACAAGCACACTCAATCGTTCTTATTAGACTTCCAAAAGATGCTGATGGCGATGCAATTGTAAATGAACTTCTCACAAAGAACTCTGAAGGTCCAAGCAAATGGATTTGTGTAGATGCAGAAAAAGTTGAAGTTGTTCGTAGAGGCGATATCATCTTGTTTGTACAGAGTTGGGAAGATACAGCTAAAGAAATTGTATCAAAATTTAACGAACTTAAATAAGAATAAATTGCCCGACGAAATTAACTTTTCGTCGGGTATAATTTTTTAAAAAAGGATACAACTAAATGATTTTTTCTTCTATAACATTTATATACTATTTTTTACCAATAACTTTATTGATTTATTATCTTGTACCTAAAAATTTTAAAAACTTGGTATTACTTATATCAAGCCTTATCTTCTATCTAAGTGGAGAAGGTTGGTATGTATCTTTATTGCTTTTTTCTTCTGTATCGGACTATTTACATAGTTTGGCAATTGAAAAATATAGAGGTACAAAAAAAGCAAAATATCTTCTTATCTCTTCAATAGTAATAAATATCGGTTTGTTGGGATATTTTAAATATACAGATTTCTTTATAAGTAATATAAATGCAGTTTTAGGTACAAGTATTCCACTTTTACACACAAAACTTCCTGTTGGTATAAGCTTTTTTACATTCCAAACTATGAGCTATACAATAGATGTTTATCGTGGAAGAGTTAGAGCTCAAAAAAGCTTAACAAGTCTTGCAACCTTTGTTTGTCTTTTCCCACAACTTGTTGCAGGTCCAATTGTAAGATATTCAGATATTGATGCACAACTTGAAAACAGAACAATTACATTATCGCAGATTTCTTATGGTATAGAGAGATTTGTAATTGGTCTTAGTAAAAAAGTTATAATTGCAAACAATATGGGGGAATTATGTAAACTGTATATAGATAGCGGAGAAATAACAGTTTTATTTGCCTGGCTTTATGCTATTGGCTTTACATTACAGATTTACTTTGATTTTTCCGGTTATAGTGATATGGCTATTGGTCTTGGTGCAATGTTTGGGTTTACATTCCCAGAAAACTTCAACTACCCTTATATTTCAAAAAGTATAACAGAGTTTTGGCGTCGTTGGCATATGACCCTCAGCAGTTGGTTTAAAGATTATGTTTATATACCAATGGGAGGAAACAGAGTATCAAAACCAAGATGGATTTTTAATATAGTAACAGTTTGGTTTTTAACTGGTTTTTGGCATGGTGCTCAATGGAATTTTATAGCATGGGGTATACTTTTTGGAGCAGTATTGGTATTTGAAAAGCTTGTTTTATCAAAAGTTCTTGATAAAATGCCAAAAATAATAAATCATATTTATGTTTTAATTATTGTTATAATCAGTTTTGTATTGTTTAATGCAACAAGTATAACAGCAGCATTTAAAGATATAGGAATGTTGTTTGGCTTTGGTACAAGTGCAATTTATGGTATGCAAAGTGTATACTATTTTAAGAGCTATGCAGTTATGATGATAATTGCAATAATTGGTGCTACACCTATACCTAAAAATATTTGCGATAAAGTATTTTCATCAAATATAGGTAAAAAAGTAGAAATTATAGTTAAACCATTGTGCTTGGCAATTCTTGTTATAGTTTGTACAGCATATATAGTAGATGGTTCATTTAATCCATTTTTGTATTTTAGATTTTAACAGGAGGTTATAAATGAATAATAAAATAAAAAGTATTGTAACTTGCTGTGTTTTTTTTGCTATGATAGCTGGATTTATGATTTACTCAATTGCATTGCCAGATACAGATTTATCAAAATCAGAACGCAGAAAACTTGAGAAATTTCCGGAATTTTCAGTAAAAAAAGTAATGGACGGAAGTTATCTTAATAAATTTGAAAAATACGCTCAGGAACAGTTTCCGTTCAGAGATGATTTTAGAGGACTAAAATCATTTGTTGCACTTGATATTTTTGCAAAACAAGATAATAACAACCTTTTTGTAAAAGATGACGCAATATATCATATTGAATTTCCTTTGCGTGAAAAAGAGATATATAATGTAGCATATAAATTTAATAAAATATACGATATGTATCTTAATGAAAGCAATAACTGTTATTATGCAATTATTCCCGATAAGAGTTATTATACTGCTCAAAATAAGCTGTATATGGACTATAATAAGTTACAGAGTATAATGCAGGAAAATGTAAAGAATATGGAGTATATAAATTTATTTGATGTGTTATCAACAGATGATTATTATGCAACAGATTCTCACTGGAAACAAGAAAAACTTCAAAATGTTGTTAATAGATTAGGTGAAAAAATGGGATTTAAACCTGCTGATTTTAACAACTACACTATGAATACAGTTGGAGACTTTAACGGCGTTTATCATGGTCAATTAGCTATGAATATAAAGCCGGATAAACTTAACTATATGACTAATGAAGTGCTTGAAAATGCCACAGTATACAACCACGAAACTCAAAAAGAAATGCCTGTTTATACTTTGGAAAAATATAACACAGGTGTTGACCCATATAACATATTCTTAACAGGTCCAATCACTATGGTTACACTGACTAATAATATGGCACAGACAGACAGAGAGTTAATTATATTTAGAGATTCTTTTGGTTCGTCAATTACTCCTATGCTTTTGGAAAGCTATAAATCAATTACACTTGTTGATTTACGATATATATCTGCATCACTATTGAAAGATTATATTGATTTTGAAAATAAAGATGTGCTATTTATGTATAGTACAACTATTTTAAATAATTCAACAGGACTTAAATTATAAAATAAAACCTTATCGACAGAATAAAGTCGATAAGGTTTTTTATTTAAAAAAGATTAGTTGTATCAAATGATATATCACAACGCTCTTGTGTTTTAAAATAATTAAAATACTCTTCTTCTTTTGGTATCCATTCATTTATAAATCGTTGTAATGTTTTTTCAGAATTTCTTTTCTTTATTCTTTCAATTTGAATATTACTGTCAACAGAAAGAAAAATTTTGTAATCATAATATTGGAATAGGTGAGGGTGTAAAGAGTAAACACCTTCTACAATGTTTAGTTTTTGATGTTTGATATTGCAAGATTTAATCATAGATATTGTCTTGCAATCAAATATATTATATGTAAAATCTACTTTGGATAAGATATTATCAATAATTTCGTTTTTAAATCTAATATAATCAACATTTCCATCAATTTCAGAAAGTCTTTCTGTTGTTCTCAGTGATGGAGTAAGAAAAAATCATCAATACTAAAAATATTACATACAAAATTATTTTTTATAAAATTGCATAAAATAGTTTTTCCACTGGCACATCTGCCATCTATTGCAATTATAATTGTGTCCTTATCACTTTTATTTAAAATTGAATTTATATCATTTAAAATTTCATTATACATAGTAAAATCCTTTTGTAAAAGTTTTAAAAAATTATAGCATAGTAAAATTTAAAAGTCTATGTGTATAAATACATAAAAATGTGGAATATTAAAATTAAACAAATATGCAAAAGGAGTTTAAAATGAAAAAAATAACAGAAAAAGAACTTGGCGCATATAACGAACTTTTAGTTCAGGAAAAAGCAACAATTGATAAATTTAATTATTATGCTCAAAATTGCAAAGACCCTCAATTGAAAAAACTTTGCAAAGATGCAGCGGCAAAACACCAAGAACACTACAATATTATTTTTGCACAGATTCAATAGGAGGATAAAAAATGGCAACTTATGACGATAAAACAATGATGACAGATATGCTTGCATCACAAAAATTTATATCACAAAGTTATAATAATTTTGCAGGCGAATGTGCAACAAAACAATCTAAAAATAAACTGATGAAAATTCTTGGTGAAGAACACGACATTCAGTTTGCAATTTACGAACAAATGAATGCAAAAGGCTGGTATCCTACACCAGAAGCAGCACAAGATAAAATAAATGAAGCTGTTCAACAGCATATTCAAGGTGCTACAAATATTACAAAACAGGCAGCAGCTGCTAAAAAGGGTAACACAAAACTAAGTAAAAACACAAAAACAACTAAAAAGACAAAATAAAAAAATGGGTATCACTGTACTAGTGATACCCGTATTTTTATTATATAAGGACTGGTAAAAATACTTTTGCAAGACCAAGGAAAATAAGAAATCCAAAAACATCGGTTATAGTTGTAAGGAATATTGATGATGCAAGGGCAGGGTCAATTTTAAGGGCTTTGAGTATAAGAGGAATGAGAAATCCTGCTACACCAGCAATGACCATATTTGCAAGCATTGCACCAACCATAATTAAACCAAGATATATATTGTTATATCTTAATGCAAGTATTCCACCAGTAAGAAGACCGATAACAAAACCGTTTATAAGAGCAAGAGAAATTTCTTTGCCAACAAGTTTCCAGTCATCTTTAAGGTTGAGCTCTCCAAGTGTAATACTTGTTATAACAAGGGATAAAGTCTGGTTTCCAGCGTTACCACCCATACCGGCAACAATTGGCATAGCAGCAGCAAGAGCAGTAACCTGAGCTATTGTACTTTCAAATATACTTACAACAGAAGATGAAATAAAAGCTGTAAATAAGTTTAATACAAGCCAAGGCAAACGCATTCTAATAGACTTTGAAACAGTGTTTTCAACATCTTCATCACTGCCAACACCAGCCATTTTCAAAATATCTTCAGTTTGTTCTTCAAAAACAACATCAAGAACATCGTCAACAGTGATAATACCAAGCAAACTGTTTTTTCTGTTTATAACCGGTATAACTTTAAGGTCATATTTAGAAACTATAAGAGATACTTCTTCTTGGTCCATTTCTGGTGTAACACTAATGACATTATCATACATAATTTCTTCAAGTGTTGCATCGTTATCTTCAACAAGAATATCACGCAAGTCTGCTGTACCAACAAGCTCTTTTTTATTATTAAGAACAAAAATTGTTTCAATAACCTCAGTTTTTGGGCCTATTTCTTTTATTTTATGCAAAGCTTTTTCAACAGTTAACTGACTGTTTAAAGCTATAAACTCTGTTGTCATAAGACCACCGGCAGTGTCATCTTCGTATAACAACAGATTTTGAATTTCAATTGTATCTTTTCTTTTCATCATATTAAGGATACTTTTACGCATATTTATAGGTACATTACCTAAAATATCTGCAATATCGTCCTTTGACATATGGTGAAAAACTGTGAGCATTTTGCTTATGCCAAGAATTTCTGCAATTCTTTTTTGCAAATCTTCATCTGCTTGTTCAATAATTTGTGCCATATGTTCAGCACTGATTTTTTCAGAAAGTGACAAAATTTCATCATCATCAAAATCTTCAACAGCAATAGCAATATCTATTGCATAAGGGGATTCGATAACATCAATAAGGTCTTCTTCTTCACTATCAAGAATAATTTGAGAAACATCATATTCTTGCTCTTCAATTTCATCATCAGCAGCAGTGATGATATGAATCAATTCAAGTTCATCATCATTATAATGATTTTTTTGTGACTGATTTTCCAAGTTTGAAGTTGTGGAAGTTTTTGTTATATTTTGGGTTTCTTTCAATTGTTTGTCTTTCATTGGAATAACCCCCTTTTATATTTAAAATAAAAACACCTTTTTTCAGCAACGCCGAAAAAAGGTGTAGGATTTATACCAGCTGCACCAAGTTACAAGCGTTGTTGAATTATCAAAATATAATTACTCCCATAAGGGTCACTTGTCATTTGGTACCACCGTCCTTTAAATATAATAAGAAAATAATATTCCTTAAACTTTATTTTAGTATATATATCGTATATTTGTCAATAAAAAATTATTGGAGATTATTTTTATTATGAGGCCAGTTTGAAATATTATTTCCTTTAACAATAAAGGCTTTTTTGGAAATATCTGCTAAAGGAGTATCTGAGAGAGAATCCGAATAAAATTCATCAATTTCTTCATCAGGATATACTTCATAAAATCTTCTTACTTTTTCTTTACCGTGGCAGTTTACACCACTGTATTTTCCTGTATATTTATCAACATTACTTGCCATAAGATTTTTGATTTTTAGCTCTTTTATAATTGGTTCAAGCAAAAAGTAAGGGGATGCAGATATTATTACATCATCGTCTTTTTGGGTATCAAGATACCATTTTTTTATACCACTTTTATGAATTTTCCAAAACTCTTCAACAGTTTTATCAATATTGTTTATGCTTGTAATAAATTTATAAAATCTTTCTTTAAACTTTGTTTTTTCCATGATTTTTAAGCCAAACGGAATTGCACAAATAGCTTGATATGGAAGCCATTTCCATGTTGCAGGTTGTGTTTTTAGACAATACAAATAAAAATGTGCAGTGCTATCTCCGTCATATATAGTTTTGTCAAAATCATAAACATTCATAAAAAACCCCAAACTAATTGTTTTTAAATGGTATAGCTTCAATTATAAAGCCACCACCCATAACGATGTTGTCATCATAAATTACAACAGATTGACCTTTTGCAGCAGCTCTTACTGGTTGTGCAAAACGAAAGATAATTTTTTCATTATCACATTCTTCAATAAAAGCATCATCACCCTTTGAAGCACTGCGAACTTTAACAGTAAATTTTGTGCCTTTTTCAAAAAGTTTACCAGTTGTATATACAGGATTGCTCAACACTACACCAGTGAAAAATTCATCACCAGCATAGCCTAAAAGAATATTACCGTTTGAGCATATTTCTTTTACAAAAGCAGGTTTACCTAATGCAATATTAAGACCTTTTCTTTGTCCAACAGTATAATTATGAATACCTTTATGTTGTGACAATTTTTTACCTTCTGGGGAAATGAAAAAGCCTTTTTTTACTTTATAACCTTTTTCTTCTATATATTTTGCATGATTTCCGTCAGGAATAAAACAGATTTCTTGGCTATCAGGTTTATCAGCAGTAAAAAGTTCAATTTCTTGGGCTTTTTGTCTTATTTCTGATTTATCATATTGACCCAAAGGAAGAATAAGTCTTTTGAGAATTTCCTGAGGAAGACGATAGAGCATATAGCTTTGGTCTTTGTTTGGACTTATAGCTTTTTTTACATGGATAAAACCATCAATTTCTTCAAGTTGAGCATAATGACCTGTTGCAATATTATAAATACCCATTTCATCTGCTTTATCACAGAGAGATTTCATCTTAACAAGAGGATTACAGATAACACATGGATTTGGTGTTTTTCCATCTATATAATTTTGACAAAATGGGTCAATAACATTTTTTTCAAAACTTTCTTTTGCATCAATTACACAAATAGGAATATGCAGATGCTCACAAACCTTGCGAGCATCTGCAATAGCAGAATCAGAATGTTTATTAAAATTTATTACTGCGCCATATACTTCAAAGCCTTGTTTTTTAAGCATATCCACACATACCGAAGAATCAACTCCACCGGATACGCCAACGAGGATTTTTTTAGTGTTCACAGCTACAACCTCCACAATTTCCACTACATGATACATGCTGATGTTCTTCTTCATCATGCTCATGTTCATGTATGTCTGCTACTATTTTACCAACAATTGGTTCTGGGTCAATACCTTGTTTTGTATAGTAGTCACTTAGAGCTGCTTTCACAGCTTGTTCTGCAAGTACAGAACAATGGATTTTTACAGGTGGAAGTCCGTCAAGAGCTTCTGTAACTGCTTTATTTGTAAGTTTCAAAGCATCTTCGATTGATTTACCTTTTATAAGTTCTGTTGCCATACTGCTTGTTGCAACAGCAGCACCACAACCAAAAGTTTTAAATTTTACATCTTGAATTATATCATTTTTGATGTCGAGATAAATTCTCATTATATCGCCACATTTAGCGTTACCAACTTCACCAATACCACTTGCGTTTTCAATTTCGCCAACATTTCTAGGGTTAAAGAAATGGTCCATAACTTTTTCTGTATACATAATCTATATCCTCATTTATCATTCAAATTATAATTTGTCCCAAACAGGAGACATTGCTCTAAGGCGGTTTACTGCTTCAACAATTTTATCAGCTATAAATTCAGCTTCTTCAATTGTGTTATTTTCACTTAATGAAATTCTTAAAGAACCGTGAGCGATTTCGTGAGGCAAACCGATTGCAAGCAATACATGGCTTGGGTCTAAGCTGCCAGATGTACATGCACTGCCAGAAGAAGCACAGATACCATACATATTTAACAGTAATAATAATCCTTCGCCTTCAATGCCTTCAAAGCAGAAGTTAGAGTTACCTGCAAGACGACTTTCTGGATGACCGTTTAAGCGAGATTTTTCAATAGATAAAACTTTATTGCAGATAATTTCTCTCATAGTTTTAAGCTTTTCGTTTTTAGCAGAAATATTTTCTGTTGCAAGTTCAATTGCTGTGCCAAGACCTACGATTGCAGGAGTATTTTCAGTGCCAGCACGTTTGGATTTTTCTTGTCCACCACCGTGAATGAGGTTATCTATTACAATGCCTTGACGAATAAACAAAGCACCGATTCCCTTAGGACCACCAAATTTGTGTCCAGATAAACTGAGCATATCTATATTTAATTTATTAACATCAATATCAACAGCACCAATAGCCTGAACAGCGTCTGTATGGAAATATACATCTTTTTCTTTACATATTTTGCCTATTTCTTCAATTGGCTGTATAGTACCTATTTCGTTATTAGCAAACATAACAGAAACAATTGCAGTTTCTGGTTTAATTGCATTTCTTACATCTTCCGGATTAACCATACCATATTGGTCAACATCAAGAAGAGTTATTTCAAAACCACTTTTTTCAAGATATTCAACTGTGTGAAGAATAGCGTGGTGTTCAATTTTTGTTGTTATAATATGATTTTTGTTTACTTTTCTTATCAAAGCAAGGGCAGTACCTTTTATTGCCCAGTTATCGCTTTCGCTACCACCAGAAGTGAAATAGATTTCACTAGACTTTGCACCGAGAGCTTTTGCAACTTGATTTCTTGCTTTATCCAAAGCAATTTTACTATTATTTGCAATTGAGTAAATAGAAGATGCATTTCCGAAATGTTGTGAAAAATAAGGGAACATTTCTTGTAAAACATCTTTTTTTACTGGGGTTGTTGCAGCGTTATCTGCATATATAATTTTTTCCATGATAGTATACCTTTCTATACGTAAATTTACAACAAATTGCATTTATAATCTAATGCAATAATAGTTAAAAGCACTTAAAAGGTGTATCAACTTGTGTTGCAAACATATTGTATACTATCCTGGTATACGTTTCAATATATTTGTAAAAATTTGACAGAAAAGCGTGACTAAGTCACAAACTATAAAAATTTTTCGCTTTCTTTAACAGCTTGAGCGTCGCATCTTTCATTTTCAGGGTGTCCGGCATGTCCCTTTATCCAAACATATTCAATATCGTGTTTCTTTATCTCTTCAAGCAGAGGTTTCCATAAATCAACATTTAAAGCAGGTTTACCATCAGATTTTTTCCAACCTTTTTTTTGCCATCCATAAACCCATCCTTTTGAAATAGAGTCTAAAACATATTTAGAATCGCTCTGTAAAACTATGTGACAAGGTTCTTTTAGAGCTTTAAGTGCAAACAAAACAGCGGAAAGCTCCATACGGTTATTAGTGGTATCTTTTTCTCCTCCGCTTATTACTTTTTCTACATTATTATATCTTAAAATAGCACACCATCCACCAGGACCGGGATTGCCTTTACACGCACCATCGGTAAATATATCAATTTTTTTCATAAATCGCTCCTCAATAATTTTATTGTCAAATCAAGCATATTATATTATAATAAATATAGTTGTAATGCAGTATATTGTCAATTGCAAATAGTCGACAGCATTTGACAACATCTATCATAACATAGTATTATAAAGTGTAAAGCTAATCGTTTATGTTATCTTAATTTGGATAATAATTATTTTAAATGAGTTCGTGAACAGAATAAGATTTACTATCGCCTGACAAGAATGTTGTCAGGTCTAGAATTATTGCAAAAAGGAGGATATATGGATAATAGTAAAACCATTTCTAAGAAAACATCTTCAAATTTTCATTCAAAAAAAAGAAGAAGTGTTAAACCGAAAATAAATGAAAAAATAAGAATAATACCACTTGGTGGACTTGATGAAATAGGCAAAAATATGACTATCTTTGAATGTAGAGAAGATAAGTTCATTGTGGACTGTGGATTATCTTTTCCAGACAGTGAAATGTTTGGTGTTGACCTTGTAATTCCAGATTTTTCTTATGTAATTGAGAATAAAGACACAATCAAAGGTATAATTATAACTCATGGACATGAAGACCATATAGGTTCTTTGCCTTATCTTTTGAGAGATGTAAGATTTCCAATCTATGCAACACCTCTTACAAAAGGTCTTATAGAAAACAAATTAAGTGAACACTCACTGAATGGTGAAGTTGAAATTATTGAAATGCAGCCAGGTGACAGAATAAAAATGGGATGTATGACTGTTGTGCCTATTCATGTAAACCACTCTATTCCAGATGCAGTTGGCCTTGCGATAGAATCACCAGCAGGTACAGTTGTTACAACAGGTGACTTTAAAATTGACTACACTCCACCACAAGGTGAAACAACAGACCTTGCAACATTTGCTGAATATGGCAAAAAAGGCGTATTGGCATTTATGGCTGATAGTACAAATGCAGAGAGAAGAGGTTTTTCTGCAAGTGAAAAAACAGTTGGCGAAAGCCTTGAACCTTTGTTTGAAAAAGCAAGCAAAAAGCGTATTGTAATTGCAACTTTTGCATCTAATATATACCGTTTGCAGACAATATTTGACCTTGCTGTAAAATATAAACGCAAAGTTGCTGTTTCTGGCAGAAGTATGATAAAAAATATCCAGATGGCTCTTGACCTTGGATACCTTAATGTGCCAGAGAATATTATCATTGATGCTGAAATGGTAAATAAGTACCAGCCAGAACAAATAGTTCTTATTACAACAGGAAGTCAGGGAGAGCCTCTTTCGGCACTTTCAAGAATGTCAAGTGGCACACATAGGCAGTTTGCCATAGGTAAAGGAGATTTTATTATAATTTCAGCAACACCAATTCCTGGCAATGAGAAAATGGTTACAAAAGTTGTGAATGGATTGCTTAAACTTGGTGCAGAAGTTATATATGAATCAATGTATGAAGTTCATGTTTCAGGGCACGCAGCACAAGAAGAATTAAAGTTGTTGCTGAATCTTGTAAAACCACAATACTTTATTCCTATTCATGGTGAATACAAACACTTGAAAAAACATGCAATGTTAGCACAAGGTGCTGGTATTGATGAAAAAAATATTGTTATCGCAGATATTGGTGGTGTTATTACCATAAGCAAAGATGGTATAAGTGTTGACCAATCAGTACCGGCGGGGCAAGTATTTGTTGACGGTCTTGGTGTTGGCGATGTTGGCAGTGTTGTTTTAAGAGATAGAAGACATCTTTCTCAAGACGGTTTGGTTGTTGTTGTGTTTACAGTAGATAGAGCAACAGGAGAAGTTTTGAGTGGTCCAGATATTGTTTCCCGTGGGTTTGTTTATGTTAAGGAAAGTGAACAGCTTATAGGAGAAGCAAGACAAAAAGCAAGAACAGTTCTTGATAAATATAAAGATTATGAGTACAAGGATTGGATGGTTATAAAATCAAAGATAAGAGAACAGGTTTCACATGTTCTTTATCAGAAAACAAAGAGAAATCCAATGGTGTTACCAATTGTAATGGAAATTTAATTCCATAAGGGTTGAAAATAATGAAAAATAAATTTGTAAGCTCAGATGTATTGATTTTGATACTTGCAACAATTGCCATAGGTTTTGGTGCAGTAGCGGCACTTTTGAATCCGTTTGCAGCTGGTATAGTGGCTGTTGCACTTGCAGTTATCATAATTATAATATGTATGAATGCAAAAACTTCCAAAAAAATAATAAAAAGTATATTTTATGGAACTGGTAAAGATTCAAATTTACAGCAGTTGAATTTTGAACACCTTAAAATACCAGTTGCCATAGCAAGTAAAGATACAATTGTGTGGTATAATAGCTGTTTCAGAGATAACATACTTAGTGGAATGGACTCTTACTTTGCACAAGTTGAAAAAGTATTGCCTGATTTTGATATAGAACTTAGTTGTGAACAAGGTGGGCAAAATCTTTTGATTTGCAATAAAGAATATACTGTATATTCTTCAACCCCAACTAATGATACAAAGTTATGGGTTAGTTATTTTGTTGATGACACTGAGTATAAAAAAGACCAAAGAGAATATAAGCTATCAAGACCAGTTATAATACAGATTGCAGTTGATACTTATGATGATGTTCTTAAAGAACTCAAAGAAAGTATCAGAGCACAGATTATGGCGAAACTTGACCAAATGATTGAGGACCTTGTATTGTTGAATAATGGTTTGGTAAATAAATTTGGAACATCAAGATACTCTGTTGTTTTAGAAGATAGAAATTACGAAAATTTCAGTAAAAATCAATTTGAAATTTTGTCTAAAGCCAAAGAAATTGGCGGAGAATATAATGTTACACTGTCAATTGGTGTTGGTAAAGGTGGTATAGATTTTGCAGAAAACCATCTTTTATCTCGTCAAGCGCTGGATATGGCACTTGGCAGAGGCGGAGACCAAGCAGTTGTAAAAACAAATGATGGATATGAATTTTTTGGTGGAAATAGCCGAAGTGTAGAAAAAAGAAGCAAAGTAAGAAGTCGTATTGTTGCTAATGCACTTAAAGATATTGTACTTCAAAGCAGCAATGTTGTTATTATGGGACATAAGATGAGCGACTTGGACAGCGTTGGTTCAGCAGTTGGTATAGCAGCGGTTGTTAAATGCTTTGAGAGAAGAGCAAATATTATCATAAATGAAGAAAAAACACTTGCAAAAAATCTTATAGAATGGGTTAAACAAGATGAAGAAATGAAAGATGTTTTTGTACCACCGGAAAAAGCATCAAACCTTATTGAGAAAAATACATTGCTTATTATTGTTGATACTCATACAGCAAGAATGGCTGAATCAACAGAAATATGTGAACAGTGCAAGAAAAAAGTTGTAATTGACCATCATAGAAAGATGGTTGACTACATATCAGATGCAGTTGTATCATATCATGAACCTTATGCCTCATCAGCAAGCGAGCTTGTTACAGAGCTTGTGCAATATATTTTGCCTTCAAATACAAGACTTTCACCATTTCAAGCGGGAGCATTGCTCAGCGGTATTATGTTGGATACACGCAGCTTTGCTGAAAAAGCAGGTGTAAGAACATTTGAGGCAGCTGCTTATTTACGCAGACAATCTGTTGATATGGCTGACATTATGCGTTTGTTTGCTGTGCCAAAGGATATTTATTCTGCAAAATCTCATCTTGTAAATATGGCAGAAAATTACAAAGGTGTTGCAATATCTATGTCTAATGAAATGACAGACGATTTGCAGTTGGCAGTTCCACAAGCAGCTAACGACTTGCTTATGTTAGAGGGAGTTGAGGCTTCAATTGTTGCAATTCTTGCAGATGATATAGTAAGAATATCAGCAAGAAGTCTTGGCAATATAAATGTTCAGGTTATGATGGAATATCTTGGTGGCGGAGGACATCTTACAATGGCTGGCGCACAATTAAAAGGTATAACACTTGAACAAGCAAAAGAAAAAATATGCGAAAGCATAGACAATTATAGAAGTAAACAGGAGAAAGTTTAAAATGAAAGTAGTTCTTTTACAAGATGTAAAATCAATAGGAAAAAAAGACCAAATTGTAAATGTTTCTGATGGTTATGCAAGAAATTTTCTTTTTCCAAGAAAGCTTGCAAAAGAAGCAACACAAGGTGCATTAAATGATGTAAAAATAAAAGAAAGTGCAAAAGCACACCACAAACAAGAAGAAATTGATGCTGCAAATGAGGTAAAAGCTAAAATTGATGATAAAATTATCACAGTAAAAGCTAAGGCCGGTAAAGAGGGCAAACTCTTTGGTGCAGTAACTTCAAAAGATGTTTCAGCTGAACTTGAAAAAGTTTTTGGTGTTAAAATTGATAAAAAGAAAATTGTTATGGATGATATAAAAGTGTTTGGCAGCTACATCTGCAATGTAAAAGTATATCCTGAAATAACAGCAAAAATCACAGTAAAAGTTGAGGAGTAATTCTATATGGATAAGCAGTTGGATTTAGCTCTTGGTTCACTTGGTATAAGCGAACCATATAGCATAGAGGCAGAACAAGCAATTCTTGGTGCCGCGATAATAAGTCCGGAAATTGTTTCTCTTATAATAGAACAAGTAAAGGCAGAATATTTTTATTCAAAACAAAATCAAAAGATTTTTTTGGAAATACATAAACTGTTCAATGCAAATATACCATCAGACTTTATCACAGTTTTAAATAGTGTAATTGAAAATGGTGTGTTTAATGATGAAGCAGAGGCAAAAGTGTACCTTACACAACTTGCTGAAACAGTTCCAAGTTTATCAAATATTTCATCTTATGCAAAAATCATAAAAGATAAATATATGGTAAGGATGTTGCTTGATACATCTACGGATATTATTAAGCAGACACAGAACTCTCCGGATGCAGATGTTCTTTTGGAATATGCAGAACAGAAAATTTATGAACTTAGACAAGGTAAAGATACTTCTGCTTTACAACATATAGGTCTTTCAGCTGCTGAAAGTTTTGATAGACTTAGAAAACTTTCAGGCAAAGATAGAGAAAAATATCTTGGTATACCAACTGGATTTACCTATCTTGATAAAATGCTTACAGGTCTTGGTAGAAGTGACCTTATAATTTTGGCTGCTCGTCCTGGTATGGGTAAAACTTCATTTGTTTTAAATGTTGCAGCAAATGTTGCAAAGCAGTCAAATCTTCCTGTGGCAATTTTCTCTTTGGAAATGACAAAAGAACAGCTTACAAGCCGTATGATTTCTGCCGAGGCTCATATTGATAGCCAGATTATGCGTTCTGGTAACATAAATATTGATGACTGGGACAATATTTCTCGTGCAGTTGGTGAGATTTCTGATTTGCCAATATATCTTGATGATACTTCAAATGTAACAGTTTCTGATATAAAAGCAAAAATAAGAAGACTTAATCAAGACCCAAACAAAGACCCTGTTGGAGTTGTTATTATCGACTATCTCCAACTTATGTCTTCCGGCAAAAGAAATGAATCTCGTGTACAGGAAATAAGTGAAATTACAAGAAACCTTAAAATTATGGCAAAGGAATTAAATGTTCCACTTATTGTTTTGTCACAGCTTTCCCGTAGTGCAGAAAAAGGTCAGGGAAGAGATGCACGCCCAGCTTTGAGCGACTTGCGTGACTCTGGTTCTATTGAACAGGATGCAGATGTTGTTTTGTTTTTATATCGTGATGCCTATTACAGCCAAGACCCAGATGTTGACCAAAACAGAGCAGAATGTATAGTAGCAAAAAACCGTCATGGTGAAGTTGGCAAAGTATATCTTGGTTGGGATGGTGCACATACCAGATTTTTCAACATTGATTTTGTACATGATGAAGATGAATAGTATAGATGAATAATATATTTTTAAATACAATAAAAAAATATAACATGATACAACAAGGTGACACAGTTGCAGTATGTTTGTCCGGTGGGGCAGACAGTATGGCACTGTTTCACCTTGTAAACAGTTATAAGGATATTTTAGGGATAAAAGTAATAGCACTTCATGTAAATCACGGACTTAGAAAAGAAAGTGAGGATGAAGAGGTTTTTATTCGTAAGTATTGTGATAATATTGGCGTTGAATGTATAGTTTATAATGCTGATATGAACAATAGAGTAAAACCACAAGGATTATCAACAGAAATGTGGGCAAGACAAGAAAGATATAAATTTTTCTTTGAAAATGCAAAAAAATATAATGCAAAGCTTGCAACTGCCCATACTCTAAGTGATAAATGTGAAACTATATTATTTAATATTACAAGAGGAGCTAATTTAAAGGGGCTATGTGGAATACCTGCTGTAAGAGATAATATAATTCGCCCTCTTATAAATTGCAGCAGAACAGATATAGAGAATTATTGTAAGCAAAACAATATTCAATATGTAACAGATAAAACAAATTTTGAGGATAAATATTCCAGAAATAAAATAAGATTAAAAGTTATTCCAGTTCTTAAACAGGTTAATGAAAGAGTTGAAAATCAAATAGGGGAATTTTCAGATGAAATGGAACAAATATACACATTTCTAACCCAATTAAGTGATAAATTGTATGAGAATTCCATAACAGATAAAGGTTTTAGTGTTGAAGAAGTAAAAAAATATGATGATGTTATAATAAAGTTTTTCATTAGAAATATTCTTGAAAAATATGATTGTATGTCAAAAGAAAATATCAATGATATTTTGAGTGGAATAAAAAAGTCTAAGTTTTCAAGACAACTTTCAAAATATGTTATTTGTTGTATAGATGATAAATATTTGAAATTTTCTAAAGTTAAAGTTAAAGTTAAAACTAAAACAGAAAAACAAGAAAAAATATTTGTGAAAACAGAAAAAATAACTAAATTTTTATCAAAAAACTATCTTGTATGTGAAC
>JAHHUE010000015.1 GCA_020024155.1 Oscillospiraceae bacterium
ATATCAAATATGCCAAGCCATATGCCGTCCAAAAAATTCTCGACAACATTTAAAAAAAGACGGTCATTATGAAACTTCTGGTTGCAAACTGGAATAATAGCACAGCCCACCGATCAACAACGATCGGTGGGCTGTGCTGCATTTATTCTCAATCTATCAGCCTGATGCTCCGGCGTACTGTTCAGATATCCATCCGATTTCTCTCAAGCACCCGCTGTGTATATTCAAGTAGTTATTATAGATCCGCTAATCCAGCTCCACAAAAGCAGTGTCCATATTGAACTCTCAAAAGATCAAACATTCCATGTCTACCGCCTCAAATCATTCCAAAATACTTCAATGCTTCCGTAATCGCCACTTCTTTTCTAGCGGGCATTTCGGCTGTCTGGCATTTTCAGACTTCGGCTTGTTGTAGTTTTCCCGTTCAATAATACCATGTTTCTGCTTGACCTGTGCGATATAGAGGGAAGAAACCTTCAAACCACTCTGTTGCAAAACACGTTCTTTGATCTGACCGTAGGTGGCATCATTCTGAAAACCGGACATATCCATGTCCTCCAGCGAGAACTCCACACGCACCTTCTTGGAGTCGATTTCTCCCTTGGAAAGCAAGACTACAGTCTCCACATGCTTTGTTCTTGGAAACATATCAAATGGTTGGATAAACTCAACTTTGTATCCATTTTCAGCAAGATATTTGCAATCTCTTGCTGCGGTAGAAGGATTACAACTTATCATAGCAATTCTTGATGGGCTCATTTTAATAACTGCATTTAAAGCCACTTCGTCACAACCTTTTCTTGCAGGGTCAAGAACTATTGCAGTAGGAGTAAATCCCTCATTGATAAGCTTTTCAGCAGCTTGACCTGCATCAGAGCATATAAATCTTGCATTGTTAATATTATTTGTTTTTGCATTTTCTTTTGCGTTTTCAATCGCTTGAGGTATTATTTCAACGCCAACTAATGTTTTTACGCAATTAGCCATAGATAATCCAATAGTACCAGCTCCACAGTAAAGGTCAAGCAATATATCATCTTTATTTAATTTAAGAGCATCTTTGGCAATTGTATATAGTTTTTCAGCACCATCTCTATTAACTTGATAAAAGGAATGTGGGCTGAGAGTTATTGATACATCACACAAAATATCTTGAATATGACTATCTCCATACAAAATGATATTTTCTTCTCCAAGAATTATATTTGTATTTTTATCATTTATATTTAATACCACTGTTTTAATCATAGGGTATTTTTTAACAAGGTCTTTTACTAATGTTTCGATATTCCAAACTTTCTTTTTGGTAGAAACAAGACACACCATAAGCTGATTTGTTTTTTCGCCATATCTTAGATATATATGTCGAATAAGCCCTGTGAACTTCTCTTCATCGTAAGCTTTAATGCCCAATTCATTCATTCTAGTTACAATAAAATCTGAAATTTCATTTAATAATTCAGGTTGCAACAAACAGTTTGAACATGGGATAATTCGGTGACTTCTTTGAGCAAAAAAACCAGTTATTGCTTTATTGTTTTCGCTTTTTCTTACTGGGAACTGAGCTTTATTTCTGTATCTATGAACTTTATCACAAGATAGAGTGTCATTTACTGGCACATCGATTTTACCAATTCTTTCAAAACAGTTTTTTACAAAGATAGTTTTTGCTCTTTTTTCAGCATCATAGCTTATGTGCAAGAAGTCGCAACCACCACATTTGCTGAAATTTGGACAAAATGATTCAATACGGTCAATAGATGGCGTGATAATTTCTTCTATTTTACCAAAACTATATGAGGATAAAACTTTTAAAATTTTTACTTTACATATATCGCCAACAGCACTCATAGGTACAAAAACAGCCATACCTTCATACTTGCCAACACCGTTACCGTCAGAAGAGATATCAGTTATTTCCAAAGTTATAATGTCATTTTTTTTAATCATTTTATATTTAGATTATCGCGGGAATATATACAGTTAAATCTGTGTATGGAAAAGAAATGTTATCAATAATATGCTTTTTGTTATTAAAATTGAAAATCATTTCATCAGTAGATTTTTTGTAATCTTGAAAATTTACAAAGCAAGTTGCTGCAAATGGAGAGTTATAACTATTTGCAGAACCATTGTTATATGCGATAATGTTTACTCCTTCAGTGTTTTTAGTATATTCGTTAATGAGAGATAGAGAATAGTTTGATATAACAATTACTCCTTCAACTTTGTTTATTACTTGATTAAACGCATCAAGAGATGTTACATCATCAATATTTACTTCATCAACTTTATGTAGTGGAACTCCATAAAGTTCTATATTTTCGAGTAGAGAATTATAAAATGTGTTAAGATAGGGAACTAATTCTGCGTCCTTAATAATAGAGAAAGAGAAAATTTTATCTCCATCAGTATCTACAATAGTTTGAGATTTCCACATATCATTTATTTTTTTTGCAGTTAATTCTCCGGCATGAGAAAAGTCAGTAACAAGGCAAACTGCTTTGTCATATGTATTAAGTATGTTCAAAGAAATTTCTGACATGGCAAAGATAATAGGAATATTTTTGCTTTTTGCAAACTCTATAATTTGATTTGCTTGTTCATCAGAAATATTGATACTATAAATAGTTATTGAATTTAAAAATTTATTATCAAAATTATTTTTAAAATCATCAATTAAATTTTCTGAAAAATCATATTTTGCAAGCTTGTAGTTTTCACTGACAAAATTCTCAAAGTATGAATATATGCTATCCATATTACTGTCACATATAGTTAAGTCATATTTAACTTGCTTGTTGTCTGTACTACAACCAACAAATAATACAGAGCATAGAAAAACACTTAACAAAACCTTAATTGTTTTACTCATAAATCTCCCTCAGATTCCAAACTTTGAAGATATTTACTTGGTGGAATTTTTTTGATTTTCTTAAATACACGAGAAAAATAAAATTGGTCAAAGAACCCAACAGAAACAGCAATTTCTGAAATAGAAAGATTTGTGTTTCTTATAAGATTGCAAGCTTCATTTATTCTATATTCTGTCAAATAGTCAATTGGAGATTGATTTAAATTTGAAATAAATACACGGTATAAATGGCTGCGGCTGATACCAACAGCACTTGCGATATCGTCAACACTAATGTCAGTAGAGTAGTTAAATTGAATATATTTAATTGCATCTATAACATAGTTGGATTGTGTTGCTGGCTGAGGCTGAACATTTACACTGTTTTCTTCAACAAGACGAGATAAGAACAGATAAAGATAACCTAGCATAGCAGTTGTATGTTTTATAGTATTACCGCTGTTTGTATATATTTTGTATAAATAATTTTTATACTCTTCAAACTCATGAGGAGTATAAACAGGCATATTATCTTTAAATGGCAGGTGTGAAACTAATTTTTGTGCATAAGTTCCGTTAAAACCAACCCAATAATATTCCCAAGGGTCAACTGGGTCTGCAACATAATATACAACTTGAGAAGGTTTGATTAAAAATAAATCTCCTGCTTTAAGATGGAAAGTTTTGCCGCCACAAATATAACTTCCTTTACCAGAAATAACAAAATGAAGAAGAAAATGGTCTCTTATACCAGGCCCCCATGAATGATTTGGACTACAACTTTGCAATCCACAGTTAAATATAGCCAAACTTGCGTTATCCAAAAGTTTTTGCTTGTACGATTGCTTATATGGATTAGTCATTTACAATACCTCTTTAATTATTTATAATCATCTACATAATAATTCATATTATATATAATATGATAAAATAAAATAAAAATCAACAAAAATCCATTTTTTATATAAAACGATAGTTAAATCAATAAAATTTTATATATATGCCTAATTGTTTAATGAAAAAATACAAAATATGGATAAAAATTTAACAAATATGCGAAATATATATAAATTTTCTTTATAAAATCAAGTTTGACAACAAAAAACAGTGCTCACTATTATTAAAGTGTGCACTGTTTTTATATGTAAAATGGAGACTATAAAGAAAAATCTTCTTTGCTGAAAGAGGGGAGATTTGGCAATCTTCTAGGTATTCTTTTTGTTGGGCAGTATAAAAATTTATTGCAAGAGTAATAAGGAGAAACAACTCCTTTTTTACTGCATAATAACATTTGTTCGTCACTTGAGTTTTCGCCAAACTGACAGTAAATGCAAGCAGGCTCAATATTGTTGCCAAATAATGTTTTAGATGATTTGAAAAAGCCCAATTAACTCACCTCTTTACATATTTAGTATATATTATTTTTTTTCAATAGTAAATAGCTTAATTTGTTTATCGACAAAAATAGCAAAAAATATAGACATTAAAAGAAAACAGAACGATATTTGTGGTTTGTTCCAATACATATTGATATTTACCGAATTTTGAGCAGCGTATACAAACGAAGTTTGAGGAAATAGATTTAAGATAATTCTTAGAAGTAGCATAGAGATTATTGTTTGTATCAATTTTGCAAAGCACAGAATTTTAAAGTTTATGGCATTGTTATTAGAAAAAGACTTTATTTGTAACATTGCACTTAAAGGCAATAAAGATAATGCTAAACAATATAAATATATATTTTTTCCGAAAAAATTAAATATAAAATTGCAACAAGTTGTAACTTCTGTGAGAGCAGATATTCCAAGCAAAATAACTGAATTATCGATATATAGTTGAATAATTTTACACAGACAACAAGAAAAAATTACAACACCACAAATATTCAGCATACTATTTGATGATGCTTTTATTGCACTTGATATGTTTGTAGTACATGAGTTAGTATCTTTTGTTGAATTTATGTTTTTATATGGTAATAAGAAAGAAAAAATAAATGCAGTAATATAGGAAGCAATAAGTATACATAAATAAATTATTATACCTATTTTAAAATTTCCAAGCATTTGAACTCCAACAGCAAGAATAACAAAAGACGGAGAATTATTGCTCATAAGTATGGATAAAACTGTTGCTAGATTTTTGTTTTCATCGGTTTGCTCAGATATTTTATTAAGAAAATAACCACCCATTGCAAACCCACCAATAATACTGAGAACACAATAAGATGCTATTTTTCTGTTATTTATTTTTATCAAACGAAATAGTGGCATAAACGGAATTGCAATTATTTCACTTGCAGAAAGCTCTGATAAAAATGAAGATAAAATCATAAATATAAATAAAGCCGGAATAACAGTGTTATAACATAAAATCATAGCATCTTTTACTGCATAAATTACAGTATGCGAATTAAATAGAACCAACCATAAAAAAATGCAGACAATAATTACATAAATTATATTTTTTGTTTTTGTATTTTGCATATCATCACCTCATATATCCATATATATGTTATAAAAATAAATTTAGGTGATTAACTATGAAAAATGATAAAAAGAAAAATATATTAAGGTCTATTGATGATACAGTAAATGCTACTACTATATCAATTGACGATAGTGGTAGTGTAGTTTTGGAGAATTTTAAAAAAGTTTTAGATTATACATCAGAAAAACTTGTAATGGAAACAAATAAACGACTTATATACATATACGGAAGTGAACTTACAATATTGTCTTGCAGTAAGCACAATGCAGTAGCAAAAGGAAATATAGAAAAAATAGAAATATTTTTAAAAGAGGTGTAGATATTGTTAAGTAAGGTTAGATTTGAAGTCGCTTCGGGACTATATTGTCAGTTTTTAAACTATCTTATTGAAAATAATTATTATTTGATTTCTATAAAGCATACTGAATTTGGTTTTAGCGCAATTTGTCTTGCAGAAGATTATATAAAGATAGCAAAAATAGCTGTAAAATATCAGTGTAAAATTAAAGCTGTGAAAAAAATAGGAATATATTTTAAAATAAAAAATATTTTAAAAAGAAAAGGTATAATGTTTGGTGCTTGTTTGGTGCTACTCCTAACATATATTTTTTCAAACATTATATGGCGAATAGATGTGATTGCACCAACCAAAAATATAACAGAAGATGTATACACTTTACTTTATGAAAACAATATTTATACAGGTGCATATTTTAATAAAGATAAAAATAAAGATGTTAGAATGCAAATATTCTCAAATGTTGATAATGTTGGATATGTTACATTAAATTTTTATAAAGGGGTTTTAACTTGCAAAGTAGACCAAACAATAAACAGAATGCCATATCTTGAAAATGCCACCACAGGAAATATAGTTTCAAATTTAGATGGTGTAATTCAAGATTTAAGAATTTACAATGGTTTTTCGGATTTAAAAATAGGTCAAGTGGTTACAAAAGGGGAATTACTTGTCAGCTCAACTTATTTAGATAATAGTGGTAATTTACAGCAAGTAATGCCAAGAGCGTATATAGAGGCTTATTGCGTTAAACAGTATGAAACTCAAGTTGAGTTTAATAAAATTGTGCCAATAAGAACAGGAAAAACCTTAAATAAAATAACTTTAAAATGTTTAGGAAAAGAACTTGTAATTAAAGATGAAACAAAAAATATGTTTTCACAATATGATTCCGAGAAAAAATTTGAATATATTAGAATAATGGGTTTTAAACTACCTATTACAAAAGAAGTAATAACATACTATGAAAAAACTGATACTGTAATTGAAAAAAATGAAGAGCAGGCACTAGCATCAGCTAAAAAAATAATGACAACTGTAATTAAGGCTGATAAATCTTTGATATCAGCAGAAAAATTTGAGTATAGTAATGAAATAACAGAAAGTGGCGTTACATTGTATTGTAAGGTGTATGGAAATTACGATATAACACAATAAAATACATATTAAGACAATTTACTTATTTAAAACAATATGTTATACTTATAAATTGAATTAGTATAAAAATAATCAGAGGTGTTATTTTGACAGAAAAAATTTTTGAAGCTTTAACTAATGATGTGGCATTGCTTATATGTGGACCATTTAATAAAAATATATTAGACTTGGAAAAAGCATTTGATGTATCTGTTGTTTGCAGAGGTACAGAGTTTAAAATTACAGGAGAAGCAGAGAACATTACAAAAACTATGAGCGCGTTGACAACGATGGCTGACTTGCATAGTCAAGGTACAAATTTGGATGAGCAATCAATCAGATATTGTATAAATATGGCTCAAACTGGTGATGTTGATAAGGTAAAGAGTTTAAATACAGATTTAGTATTACTCACTGCAAAAGGCAAACCGATTCGCTCAAAAACTTTGGGGCAGACAGAATATCTTAAAGCAATAGCCAAAAACAGCATTACTTTTGGCATTGGACCTGCTGGTACAGGCAAAACATACCTTGCTGTTGCAATGGCAGTAAAGGCATTTAAAGCAGGGCAGGTTTCAAGAATTATTCTTACAAGACCAGCAGTGGAAGCTGGGGAAAAGCTTGGGTTTCTTCCAGGTGATTTACAAAATAAGGTTGACCCATATTTAAGACCTCTTTATGACGGACTTTTTGATATGATTGGCCCTGAAACTTTTCAAAAGTTGATGGAAAAAGGAGTTATAGAGGTTGCACCTTTGGCTTATATGAGAGGTAGAACTCTTGATGATAGCTTTATAATTTTGGATGAAGCACAGAATACAACTAAGGAACAAATGAAAATGTTTCTTACAAGAATGGGCAATGGCTCAAAAATTGTTGTTACCGGCGATGTTACACAGATTGACTTGCCGATAGATAAAAAATCAGGTTTGAAAGATGCAATATCAATTCTTAAAAATATAGATGATATTGCAATCATAAGATTGTCAGAAAAAGATGTTGTAAGGCATAAACTTGTGCAGGATATTGTAATGGCATACGAAAAAGCTTATAAAGAAAGCCCTGCACCTAAAACATTTTCAAAAAAGGAAGGTAAATTCAGATATGTCAAATAAGGTTTTAATTACAAATAATCAAAAAGCTGTAAAAATACCTGCGGGTATAAAGATTTTGGTAAGAAGAAGTTGTAATGCTGTTCTTGCAATTGAAGGATTTACAGAGCCTTGCGAAGTTTCTGTTACATTTGTTGATAATGCAGAAATTGCCGAACTTAACGGTCAGTTTAGAAATAAACCAAAAGAAACAGATGTATTGTCTTTCCCATTAGGAGAAGATGATACATACGATGTTGACCAAGATACCGGTGCAATTCTTCTTGGGGATATAGTTATTTCACTTGAAAAGGCGATGGAACAAGCAGAACTTTACGGACATTCTTTGCAAAGAGAAGTTGCTTTTCTTACAGTGCATTCAATGTACCATCTTCTTGGTTATGATCACGAAAACGGTGGATTGGAAGCAATGAAAATGAGGGAAAAAGAAGAACAGGCTCTTGCAAAATTAGGTTTACAACGAACAGTTTCTTATGGAATTGATGTGGAATAGAAATGATAAAGAAATTTATTAAAAGTTTATCTTATGCTATAAAGGGAATATTTATTGGCATTAAAGAAGAAAGAAATGTTAGAATAGATATTACAGCAGTATTATATGTATTATGGGTATCTTCTTTTTATAATTTTTCAAGAGCTGAATGGGCATTAGTAATGTTTATATGCTTTGTTATTCCGGCGTTTGAAATGATGAATACAGCAGTTGAACGAACTGTTAAAAACCCAACGGCAGAAAGATATATGATAGCAGGAGAAGCAAAAGATACAGCAGCGGGCAGTGTTCTGTTGGCAGCTTTTGGTTCTGTTTGTGCAGGATTATTTTTATTTGCAGATTTAGATGTAATAAAAAGTATAATAGTTTATTTTACAACAGATATTCTTCACGCTGTGATACTTATACTTTCTTTGCTTTGTGCATATTTCTTTATAACAATAGATAAGTATTCAGATAAAAGTAATAGAAAAGGATAATTTATGGAATTTAAAACAAAATCAATTTTTGTTGCAATGGTTGGTAAACCAAATGTTGGTAAATCCTCACTTATGAACCTTATTTTAGGTGAAAAAATTGCAATTGTAACTCAAAAACCACAAACAACAAGAACAAGTATTACCGGTATTCTTACAAAAGATAGTACACAATTTGTTTTTATGGATACACCGGGCATACATACACCAAGAACTAAACTTGGTGAAAGAATGGTAAAGACAAGTCATAAAACAATTGCTGATGTTGACCTTGCTGTTATGATTTTTGAACCATATGGAAAACTTAATGAGGCAGAAGAAAGCCTTATTGAAAGTATTAAAAAGAATAAAATTCCTGCAATTGCAGTAATAAATAAAAAAGATACTTTGAAAAAAGATTCAGACCTTGAAAAACAGGCACAAATGCTTAAAGAATTAAAAGTATTTGATAAAATTGTTGCCACAAGTGCAAAAAATAATGATGGTGTTGATGAGTTACTTGATACTATTGACAGTTATGCAATGGAAGGCCCTCACTATTTTGAGGAAGACGCAATAACAAATATGCCGGAAAAAGTTATTGTAAGTGAAATTGTAAGAGAAAAATTGCTCTTGAATCTTTTTGAAGAAATTCCTCATGGCACAAATGTTGAAGTTGAGAAATTTAAAGAGAGAAAAGGCAAAAATATGGTGGATATAGGAGTTATTATCTACTGTGAAAAGAAAAGCCATAAGGGTATGATTATTGGTAAACAAGGAGCAATGCTTAAAAAAATAAGCAGTCAGGCAAGAGAAGATATTGAGCAGTTTCTTGGAGCTAAAGTATATATGGAATGTTGGGTAAAAATTAAGGAAGATTGGAGAGACAGCAACTACATTCTTAACGATTTTGGCTTTAAAAATGAGTAATACCTTTAATTTCCACTAATATTGTTTTATTTCATATCAATAATATAATCACAGTCTAATATAGAGGTGATTATATGGATATAGATTATTGGAATAGATTTTTAAAGACAGGTAGTGTAGAAGATTATTTACAATATAGACAATGTATATCCACAGCAGGTCAAGAGGTTATAAATGGCAAATCAGACCAGAACAGTAAACGGAATAGTGTTGAAGGAACTTCAATTAAAGGAGAGCGATAAGGTTATAACTGTTTTAACCAGAGAGCTTGGAGTTATATCAATATATGCCAAAGGGGCTATGAGACTTAAAAATAAGTTTCATAGCTCTACTGGTATTTTTACATATAGTGAGTTTGTTGTCTTTGAAGGCAGAGAAGACAGAATGTTTAAACTTAATGAAGCCGTCGTAAAAAAAGTGTTTTACAATCTTACAGCGTCAGTGGAAAATATATCTTTGGCTATGTATATGTCTGAACTTGTCCAAGAAGTTGTAGTGCCAGATGAAGTGTCAAATGATATATTAAGGCTGTTTTTAAATTGTCTATATATGCTTTGTGAAAATAAATGGTCTCCACTTATGACAAAAGCAGCTTTTGAAATGCGTCTTATGAGTGATGTTGGTTTTAGACCAAACCTTGTTGGATGTAAACGATGTATGGAATATGATAAGGAACTCTTTTTGTTTGACATAGAAGGTGGATATTTGATATGTCCGGATTGCAAAAAAAGTTATGATGTAAATTGTGTTATTTGTGAAGCAAGTGTTACACTTGCACTTAGATATTTGGCTCTTGCAGACTTGGAAAAGATGTTTTCTTTTAAACTTTCCGGTTTAAGTCTTATAAAATTATGTCAAATATGCGAGAAATACACAATTTCACACACAAAAGATACCTACAAAGCATTAGAATTTTTAAAACCAATATTAAAACCTCTTATAGAACAAGAAATTAAAAATGCAAATAAAGGAAAATAAAAGTGATAGAAAAAAGTTTAAAATCAATAGAGTATAATGTTATAACAAATATGCTTTCACAGTATTGTGTATTTAATGAAAACAAAGAAAAAGCATTGAAGTTAGTTCCAATGACTGATATTGGAGATGTAACAGAAAGCTTGCTTTGTACAGATACTGTTGTTAGTTACATTCTTAAATACGGTTCACCAAGTTTGGACAATGCAGAAGGTTGTCATGGTGCCGTATTACATAGTGAAAAAGGAGCTATGCTATCTTGTGCAGAATTGTTATCAGTTGCAAGAATGTACAGGAATTTTGATAGAATAAAAAAATGGTTTTTCCAATATGAGAGAAATACCGATGTAATGGATTGGACAATTATGTCTATTACTGAAAACACACAGCTTGAAAAAATTATATTTGATTCTATTTTATCTGATAATCAGGTTGCAGATACAGCTAGCGATGAATTATATACAATCAGAAAGAAAATTAAAGGCGCAGAAAGTGCTGTAAGAGAAAAACTTGAACATATTATTCGTAGTTCACAATATAGCAAATATCTTCAAGAGGCAGTTGTTACAATTCGTCAGAATAAATTTGTTGTTCCTGTAAAAGCAGAATATAAGGGGGAAATTAGTGGTACTGTTCATGATGTTTCTTCCTCTGGCTCCACTTTTTTTATAGAGCCAAGTGCAGTTGTAGAACTGAATAGCAAAATTATGCAATTGCATAATGAAGAACAAGACGAAATAAATAAAATTTTAACTCGTCTTTCAAATATGATTGCTCAAAATGCTGTAATGTTTTTTGATAGCTATGAAAAAATACTTACAGTAGATATGGTTATTGCAAAGGCTAAATTAGCTATAAAACAGAATGCAGTTATGCCAAAAATAAACAACGATTTGAAGTTCAGCCTGAAAAAAGCAAGACATCCACTTATTGATAGTAAAAAAGTTGTTCCAACAGATATAGAATTGGGTTTTAGTTACGATACAATGATTATCACAGGCCCAAATACTGGTGGTAAAACAGTTTCTCTTAAAACAGCTGGTCTTTTGTGTGCTATGGCGTGTACAGGTATGCTTATTCCTGCACACGAAAGCAGTAGCATATGTGTATTTGATAATATTCTTGTTGATATTGGTGATGAACAGAGCATAGAACAGAGTTTATCAACATTTTCAGGTCATATGAAAAATATAGGCAAGATATTAAAATTATCAAACGAGAGAAGTCTTGTTTTAATGGACGAACTTGGTGCAGGTACAGACCCAGCAGAAGGTGCTGCTCTTGCTTTGAGCATAATTGAAAAATTGCGTAGTTTTGGAAGTAAAGTTATGGCTACAACTCACTATGGAGAGTTGAAGATATATGCTCTTGAAGAAGAAGGCGTACAAAATGCAAGTTGTGAATTTAATACTCAAACACTTATGCCAACATATAGAATTATTATGGGTGTTCCTGGTAAATCAAATGCCTTTTATATCAGCCAAAGACTTGGCATAGAAGATGATATTATTGAAAATGCAAAGAAACACTTGTCAAATGATGAAAAACGTTTGGATTCTGTATTGTCACAACTTGAAGATTTGAAAAAACAACTTAAAGCTGGTCAAGACGAAATAGAAATGTTAAAAGACTATGCTGGAAACAAGATGAAACAAGCAGAAGAAAAAAGCAATCAGCTTATAAAGCAGGCACAAGCTCAGGCTGATGCAATTACTGAAAAAGCTAAAAACGATGCTCAGAAAGTTCAAGATGAGGCATATCGTTTGAGTGATGAACTTAAAGTTTTACAAAAACAAGAAAATATGTCTGCTGCACAAAGATTGCAGAAAGCAAGAGAAATTGCAAGAAAAGACACAGCCAAACTTATTTCTATGGTGGATAGTGAAAAAGAAGAATCTATTGCTTTACCAAAGGTAGAATCAGTTAAAAAAGGTGATAAAGTTGTAATTGGTTCTCTTAATAAGCAAGCTGTTGTTCAAGGACCTGCCAATAAAGATGGTATGGTTGATGTTGTTGCAGGTATTATAAAAACAAAAGTACACATTTCAGATTTGTATCAAGATATTGCTCCAAAGAAAAAGCAAAGCAACAAAACAGGTACAAGAAATGTTCGTGGTCCAAGACAAAATTCAGTTTCATCATCTGCAACTCGTTCTGCAAATACAGAAATAAATGTTATAGGTCTTACAGTAGACGAAGCAATTTTGGAAGTTGACAGATTTTTGGACAACTGCTTTATGAATCGTTTTCATACAGTTTATATTATACATGGTAAAGGTACTGGTGCTTTGAGAAATGGTATACACGCATTTCTGAAAAAACATAAGCATGTAAGCTATTTTAGACTTGGTGTATATGGAGAAGGTGAAGCAGGCGTTACTGTCGTAGAATTAAAATAAATAAAAAAATAAAAAGCTTAGCTAAATTATTAGCTAAGCTTTTTTAATTATGAATTATTCTACAATAATCTTTTTAAAGTTACCTTGATTTTCAAATTTTTCAATTTCTAGTTTTGAGTAAATATTAGGAATTACAACCAATTGGCCGTCAACCTCAAAAGCTTGACAAAGTCCATTTTTTATAAGATTATCAAACAACTTGGTTTCTTCAACAATATATAACAAGTTATCACATTGATTGTTTGACAAAAGATATTTTTGATGTTCAATAACTTCTTTTCTGTTTATAGCACTTGTTCTAGCAGCAAAAGTAGAGTTAATATGTTTATTGTATCTACCACACATAGATGCAATATCAATAAGACCATTTCCAAACATAGCACCTTGCTCGCTTTCCATTTCAATTACACCATCAACTTTTTGTACAGTTTCGTTCCAAAAAGGATGTTGAGCAACAAGAGAAACGCTTTGATTATGACTATCTGACTTATTATAAAAATAGTTGTGTTTGTCAATAAGGACGCCACTAATATCAAATACTTGAATAGCAATAAAAAGACTAAGAATTATCAAAGAAAGTTTTTTATTTTTAATGTATTCGTATACGGTGTAAATGGCAAAAATAAAGAAAAGATAGAAAAGCATCCACCCAAATCTACCGTTACCACGAAAAATATTAAAGTATTTAGCAATAATATTATCACTTATAGGAAAACGAAATAGTGGCAATCCACCAAAAGTTACAATATTACCAACAGCAAATATTGTAAGGCAGAGAGTTGAAAATATAATTCCAAAATGATTTTTTATAAAATCAACAATATCAGTCCTATTCTTTACTATAATTGTTATTGTACCAACTGCAATAAGGATAAGAACGGAAATACCTAAATATCCAAAGCCTTCAACCTGACCACCTGTAACAGGTCTTTGATTTAAAATATGTGACCAATTATCAAAATTTAAGCTACTTGGGTTGAAATAAGCATTAAGGTTCATACTAAAATATCCATATCCGAGAGCAGATACACCACCTTTATTATAAAATGCACCTATAATAAAACCAACAAATAATGTTATAAAAATACTTGAAAAAATATGAATTGCTGATTTTATTCTGTTTTTGAAAATAAAGAAATCTTCCAGTGCAAAAGCAAACATTATAGCAAAAGTAAATGGCAAGAAGTATGGATGTATTGTAATTGCTATTGCATTTATAATGTAAAAAGGAATATAACTTTTATCATTATTTTTTTTGTTTTTAAAATAAAAATATAATGATGAAAGTATAAGGAATTGAGCTGTTAAAGCACAATGTCGAAAAGCTCTATCAATTAATATTGGTGACATAACAAACAATATACTGGAAATATAACAAAATAATTTGTTTTCAGAAAATAAAGATACCAATAAAGCACCAAAAGTCCCCTGCAACATAAAGCAAAGCAAAACAAATATCCCAAAATATTGAAAAGTTTCAGGCAAAATAGGGGATATGGCTTTAAATAATATTGCAAAAAGAGGAATAGAGTCTGTATAAGATACACTACTACCATAAGGGTATTCAATATTTTCGCCAACCCCTAGTGGAAATTGCCAAGGACTGTTTCTAAATAATTTCCAACCTGCATAATGCTGAGCAATATCTTTTTCAAGATAACCATTAACAACAAATTGCTCATTTAAAGGATTAAGTGGATTAAATCCGTAAATAATTAAAAAAAAGGCCAATCCAATGATTGCGCCTATAAGAGCAATTTTATACTTGTTAGATAAACTTAACTTATTACTATCTATAATTTTCACAACCTATCTATTTTAGAGAATATAATATTTTTTAATGTATTAGTAGTATATCATAAAATAATAATTTATTTCAACTTCGATAAATAAACAAATAAATTGACTTAAACTGGAAAAGTTGTTATAATCAAAATTACTGTTATTATAAACAATGGAGGAAAATAATGAAAAGAAAAGGCAAATCTATATTTTTTATAGTTGCTGCACTTATTTTCGCTATGGCGTATGCTTCTTTCTTTGGTGTAACCACAAAATATGGCGACACAGAGAAAGTATGGTTTAAAGGTGCAAGCGACATAAGATTTGGTATTGACATCAAGGGTGGTGTAGATGCAACATTTATGCCTACTGATGGTCATGATGCTACTGATGAAGAAATGACAGCAGCAGAAGAAATAATCAAACTTAGACTTGTTGGTCTTAACATAACAGACTATGAAGTTTATACTGATTATAACAAAGACAGAATTATTGTTCGTTTCCCTTGGAAAGAAGACGAAAAAGATTTTAATCCTGAAAATGCTATTAACGAAATTGGCGCAAGTGCTGTTCTCACATTTAGAGAAGGTCATGGCGATGGTTTAGACCTTGAAACAACAGCTGATAATATTATCCTTGTTGGCGAAGATATAAAAAAAGCATCTGCTGGTGTTCAGCAAAACTCAGCAACAGGTTCAGTTGAACATGTTGTAAGACTTGAACTCACAACAGAAGGTGCAAAAAAATTTGCTGATGCAACAACAAAACTTGCTCCTTCCAAAGGTGTAATTTCTATCTGGATGGATGATATTAACCTTTCAACACCAACTGTTCAATCTGCAATTACAGACGGTCATGCTGTTATTACAGGCAGCTTTGATGCAGATAGTGCAAAAGCTTTGGCTGAAAAAATCAATGCTGGTAGTCTGCCATTTGATTTGAAAGCAGAAAGTTTCTCAACAATAAGCCCAACATTAGGTAGCTCATCACTTGAAGCTATGGTTAAGGCTGGTATAATTGCATTTGCATTAGTTTCAATATTCATTATTCTTTTATACAGACTTCCAGGTTTTGTAGCTGTTATAGCATTGCTTGGTCAAGTTGCAATTACACTTGCTTGTATCTCAGGTTTTTTCCCAGATTACAAGAGCTTTACACTTACACTTCCAGGTATTGCAGGTATTATCCTTGCTATTGGTATGGGTGTTGACGCTAATGTTATCACATTTGAAAGAATTAAAGAAGAATTAAGAAATGGCAAAGACATTGACGGTGCTATCAAATCTGGTTTTGAAAGAGGATTGGCACCGGTTATTGACGGTAACGTAACAGTTATTATTGTTGCGGCTGTTCTTATGGGGGCATTTGGTCCAACAGATGGCTTGTTTGCAAAAATATTCTCACCAATCTTCTTTGCATTTGGTCCATCAACAGCAGGTTCAATTTACGCATTTGGTTATACATTACTTATAGGTGTTATTTTGAACTTTGTTATGGGTATCTGTGCTTCAAGACTTATGCTTAAAAGTATTTCAAAATTAAATATATTCAGAAATCCAGCTTTGTATGGTGCTAAAAAATCATATAAAGAAAAGAAAGAATTTGACTTTATCAAAAACAGCAAAAAATTCTTTACAGGTTCTATCATAGTTATTGTTGCAATTTTTGCTTTTGCTGCATTTAAAGGTGTATCTATGGATATTCAATTTAAAGGTGGTGCATTGTTAACATATGGGTATGAAAATGAAATCTCCGTTTCTGATATAGAAAATGATTTTAAAGAACTTATTGGCAGCAGTATTTCTGTTCAGTTGGGTAATAATGTTGCTTCTGGTAAAGAAACATTTACAGTTTCATTATCAGGTGAAGAAACAATTACAACAGAAAAACTTGCTGAAATCGAAAAAATGTTGTCTGAAAAATATGCTGACAACAATGTAGAACAACTTGAAGTTAGCAATGTAAATCCAACAATTGGTAAAGAATTCTTTGCAAAAAGTATAGTTGGTCTTATAGCTGCATTTGCATTGATTTTGATTTACATCACTATCAGATTTAGAAAAATTGGTGGTTTGTCAGCAGGCTCAATGGCGGTTGTTGCTTTGATACATGATATCATCATTATCTTTGGTGTATTTGTAGTGTGCCGTTTTGCAATCAATGGCAACTTCATTGCAGCTCTTCTTACAATTATTGGTTACTCAATAAACGATACAGTTGTTATTTATGACCGTGTAAGAGAAAATAAAAAATTGTATCCATCAAAGAAGCTTGAACAGCTTGTAAACATGAGTATTAACCAGTCATTAGTTCGTTCTATCAATACAACTGTTTCAACAGTTATTGCTCTTGGTGTTGTATGTGTAGTTGCAAATATATATGGTCTTAGCAGTATTACAACTTTTGCATTCCCACTTATGTTGGGTATGATTTCAGGTGTATACTCTACAATCTGCATTGCAGGTCCATTGTGGGTTGCATACGAAAATAGAAAAGCTAAAAAAGCTTAATTAGTAGAATATAAAAATGGGGACATATCTAATGTCTCCATTTTTTAAATAGGTGGTGATATCTTTGAATATAGGAATCTCAACAGGTTGCTTTTTTCCTCAAAATCCAAAAGATGCTTTAATAAGAGTAGGAGAGATGGGGGCAAAATATGTAGAGATATTTTTTAACACATATAGTGAACTTGAAACTGAGTATGTTTTAAATCTTAAAAATATTGCTGATGAATACGGAATGAAAATTGTTTCAATACATCCATTTAGTTCTGCAATAGAAACATTTATGTTTTTTTCAATGAATGACTATAAACTTGAAGATTCTATAAAGTTATATGAAAAATATTTTAAAGCTTGCAATATTTTGGACTGTAAATATGTGGTTTTTCATGGTTGTTTAAAAAACAGTAAATATATGGATATGGAAAGATATTGTCATAATCTTAATAAATTGTCTGTAAAAGCGAGGGAATATGGAGTATATATTTCTCAGGAAAATGTATTTAAGTATAAATGTGGATATGAAGAAAATTTAAAAGAATTTATAAAATATGCAGATAAAGATATAAAATTTACTTTTGATATAAAACAGACAGTAAAATCACGACAAGGTATATATAGAATTTTAAATCTTGTAAAAGATAGAATAAATAATATACACATAAGTGACTATGTTGGCAGAAATTATAGTATGGTGCCTTTTAATGGAAAATTTAACTATGATAAATTTTTTGAATATTTAAGAGAAAATACAACAGCAGAATCCGCAGTTATTGAAGTATACTTAAATTCTTTTGAAAATGATACACAATTGGTTGAATCTATGAATAATTTGCAAAAGTATAGTTAATATACTTGAATAATTTTTATAAAAATTATATACTATGTCATATAAAAATGCTTAGAGAGGTTAATACTATGAAATGTCCTTTTTGTGGAAATATAGAAAGTAAAGTTATAGATTCTCGTCCAACAGAAGATAATCAGAGAATTCGTCGTCGTAGAGAGTGTATGAATTGTCAGAAACGCTTTACTACTTTTGAAATAGTAGAAACAACACCAATAATGGTTAAGAAAAAAGACGGTTCAATTCAAGCTTTTAATCGTGATAAAGTTTTATCCGGTATGATAAAATCTTGCGAAAAGCGTCAAGTATCAACTCAAGATTTGGAAAAGGCAACAGATAATATAGAATATAAGTTAGTAAATAGCCTTAAATCAGAAGTATCATCTATTGAAATAGGTGAAATGGTTATGACAGAGCTTAAAAAGTTGGACGAAGTTGCATATATTAGATTTGCGTCTGTTTATAGACAATTTAGTGATGTAAATACATTTTTCCAAGAATTAAGTGAACTTCTTAAAAAACAAACTGAAAACTAAAAATATTTATAAATATAAAACACCCATACAACTAAGTTTGGGTGTTTTTGTTTTAAATAAAACATACATATAAATTTATGCCACTTTTGTTATTTTTTATATTATATTTCTGTTTGCTCCTTCAATATCTTCAAATATATTTAACAGTAAATCACTGTATTTTGCTGCACTTTGAATATCATTATACTTTGCAGAATACTTTAATTCTATAAAAATATTTTCTATATCGTCTATGCAATCATCATTTATCATCATATTTAAAATAGGTTTATTTTTATTGAATATACTTGAAATATTATCAATATAAGTTGTGTTGTATTGATTATTTGACAAAAGATTAATCTCAGACTTCATATTTGCAGTAAAATTATTTATATAAAAAAATGAAAATATCGTATAAAATCCAATTAAAAACATACATATAAATGAAACTAAAAGATTTTTCATATTATATATTCTCCTTTAAAGTAATATTATACTGGCAATCACCATCTAAGGTCATAAGCAGAATTTTATCTAGTGTTAGATTATTTTTATCTAATATACTTTGGAGTTTTTCAGAAGAATAAGAAGTTGTTTTTAAATTTGGATATATAATTTTACTATCAACTATAACTGGCATAGCAGGCACATAATTTTTCTTTATATTAGTTTGAGCGTTAGGGTCTTTATAAATATTTACTGTACCAGTTGTTTCAACTATTGCCAAACAAACCTCTTCAAGATAAAAAATATCTTTGCCTCGAAGAGCCTCCAAAACATCATCAACAGAAAACCTAAGTTCTTTCATAACTTTTTGGTCTATAATACCATTTTGTATCAATATTTTAGATTTTCCTTGAATTAAGTGGGCAAAATTCTCACTTTTCTTAACCCACACTGATAAAAATACCTCAAAACACATTATTAGTAATATTGAAACAATAGAATTGATAATTGGCAATTCCGGAGCTTCGATAACAAGTGATGTGAGGTTTGAAATAATAATTGTTGAAACTAAATCACTTGGCTGAAATTCGCCAAGATTTTTTTTACCCATAATTCTTAATGAAAAAATTATAAGTATAAACATTATTGCTGTTCTTGTAATAATAGAAATCATAAAATCACCTCAATTTATTATTGATTTGTTGGATATAAAATAATCACAATGGTAATAATAATATTGGAGATGATTTTAATGGAAAAAAATTTATTTTTTAGCCTTGAAAAAAACAGACAAGAAATAAAAAGCTTTTTTGGAGATAGTGTAGACTACTTTGAAAAAGATATAGAAATTTTGGGGCATAAAGCTCTTGTTATAATGTGTGAAGACTTAATAGATATTGGTAATTTGTGGGATATAAATTTACACCCATTAAATAATTTAAAATCTGATTTCACACCATCACAGGTTTATGAGTATATTACAAAGGAAACAACAATTCCATTTAACAAAACACCAGCAGATACTTTTGAAAAAGTTCTTTTTTTGCTAACTTCAGGTTCAACAGTGATTCTCATAGAAGGGGTAAATAAAGCTCTTGTAGCACCAACACAAGGATACCCTACAAGGTCAATTGGAGAACCTCAATCAGAGGGAAGTTTAAGAGGAACAAGAGAAAGCTTTTGTGATGCCGGAAGAAAAAATATGGCTCTTATACGCAGAAGAATAAGAAGTAAAGGGCTTGTAATAGAAACAATGCAACTGGGTACATCAACTAAAACAGAAGTTTCTATATATTATCACAGCAGTTTTTGTGATAAAGATAATTTGGAAAAAGTAAAACAAAGACTTAAAGAAATAAAACTGCCTATAATAACAGAATCCGGAATGTTAGCTCCTTTTGTTGATACAACTAAAAGTTCAGTTTTTAGTGCCGTATCATATACAGAGAAGCCTGATGTTTTTTCTGCAAAAATATGTGAAGGTAAAATTGGTATAATTGTTGATGGATGTCCATTTGCACTGATATATCCGTTTATGTTTACTGAACATTTTTCTACAAATGATGATTATGCACAGCGTCCGTATTTTGTTTCTATTATAAAAGCATTACGTTATATTGCATTTATCATTTCAATAATGCTTCCAGGATTATATATTACTCTTGCAAATTTCTCTCCGGAAAGTTTACCGGAAAAACTTATATTTTTTATATTTTCGTCTAAGAATTCAACTCCGTTACCGTTATTTATAGAGGCAATTTTAATTGTTATAACCTTGGAAATAATCAAAGAGGCAGGACTTAGACTGCCACAAGCAATAGGGCACACAGTATCGTTTGTTGCAGCACTTATAATAGGCGACTCTGCTGTGAATGCAGGGCTTATCGGTTCAGCCATACTGATAATTTGCTCTGTAAGTACCATAATGTCTTTTGTTGTGCCATCTTTTTATGAGGCAACAATAATATTGAGAATAAGCTTTTTGTGCTTATCTGGAATTTTTGGTGGTATAGGCTTTGTCTTTGGTGTTGTATTTCTTGTGCTGAATATTACAAATGTTAACGCAGCAGGAAAAAGTTATATTTATCAAATAAGCAAAAAAAATGACTTGTTTGATGTGTTTTTTAAATCCAGTTGGAGAACAATAAACAAGAAAAGAGCGTCGAATGAAAAAATATAGTGTAAATAGTATTACAACTTTGGCATTTTGCTGTGCAATGGTAGATTTTCTTACATTTTCAAATCAAGGGTTTTTATTTCCAAGAGATAGAATTTTTCATACGGTTATTTCATCTGCAATATCTTTTTTTATTGTATATATTTTTCAATATGTCAATATTAAAAATGGGTATATTAAAATTATTGCAGTTGTATTTTCAGTGTGGAGAATGTGTAGTTTATATCTTGAATTTATAGATTACTTTTCTAAATTTCATGGTTCAAATAAAGTTAGTATAACTATTTTGACAATATTTTTGATAGTAACAATATGTAAATTTATGGATAATAAAAATTATGAGATATATGTATTTTTTATTATTATAAATGTTTTACTGACTGTTTTAATGATTATATTGAGCGTACCAGAAATAAATACAATGAATTTATATTGCAATAAAACTGATTTTAATTTTGAATATAATAAACTTCCTATATTTTGGGAAATTATAGCTATCCCTATGTTTTTTAATAATAAAAGTGAGAGAATATCTTCATCAAAAAAATATATATTGGTTTCAACATGCATTATAATTGCAACAACTATACTTCAAGGACTTTGTGTACAAGGAAATATGCTGTATAGTGTTTCACCTTTACAGTCCTTGATGCAGGTGTTTACAACAGATACCGTAAGAAGATTTGATTATATAATCACAATGTTTCAAACATTTAATTATTTTGGTGCAATAATTTTATATACATGGTTATTGAATGTAGCTTATAAAGAAATTAAGGGGAAGACGGATGAGAAAAATTAAAATATTTCTGATTATTACTATTGTAATAATGTTGACCGGATGTAAAGATTACGGCGAAAAAAGAATTGTTAAGCTGTTATCCGTAGACCAAAATTATGTATCAGTGTACTATTATGATTATTCAAAAAAAGAGGTTGAATATCTCAAAGAAGAAAAAGAATATGGAGATATTGGAAACGCATTAACAGAAATATTGGGAGAAGAAAAGTATGATTTAAAATTATGTCAATATGCTGTTGTAGATTCTGATGTTGTAGAAAATCATTTAAAAGAATTGTTTTTTGCTTTAACAAATTCAAAATTTAGCCCAGACATATCTATTATTGAAGTTGAAAATATTTATAAGGCAGAAGAATATATTAAACATAAAATGCTAAATTATCCTGTATACACATATAAAATAAATCAAGATACTATAAGTGGAATAGTAGATAACCCAGATACAAAAGAAAAACATATTATAATATCAGATAAAATATACAAAACTTTGACACCACAACAAAGTTTTGTTTTTGATATTATAAATAAAAAAATGAATAATGGAATATATTCTTTTGAAGAAAATGAAAAAAAATATGCTGTTAATTTAGAAAACATTGACGTGTTTTATTATGTAAAAGATAGAACATTATATATGCAATTTTCTGCGAATATAAAAAGCTATAAAGGAGCTCCGTCAGGAGAACCTAATAAAAGTGAGTTGAGAAATATAGTTGTAAAAAGTATGAGAGAAAATATACAGTCATTGTTGGAAGACAATGTTATTGAAGAAAATTTTAATCTTTTATGGTATAGAAATGTAAATGAATTTGATAATATAAAATTGGATATAAAACTTGATTAAGCAGGCGTATAGTCTGCTTTTTTGTTGTGAAAAAGCGACAAAATTTTTATCTGGCATGGTATATCATAATTATGGTGGTGATATATATGATTATATATGTAGATGTATTGTTGGTTACAAATTTTTTAATATCATACTTTTTGCTTATAGGCTCAGCATTGCTTATGGGTTATACATATAACAGAAAAAGAATACTAATAGCCTCAATAATTGGCTCGTTTTTTTGTTTATACATATTGGTCCAAAATGATAATAAAATGTTGGACTTTTTAATAAAATTAGCATCATTGTTGGTTTGTGTATTTATAGCTTATGGAATGAAAAACAAACGAAGTTTTATTTTTCAAAGTATATGTTATGTGTTCTTAAATATGATGATGACTGGTATTGCTGTTATGATGTCATATAAAAGCAGTGTGGTGTTGCAAAAAAATATGTTTTTTTATTTTGACATAAGCCCTGTTTTGCTTGTGTTATCTTCATGTGTAATATATTTATTGATACTGATTTTTCAATCTATAAAAGAGAGAGTATCTCCAAAGGAACAATATGATATAGATATATATTTTAAGAATTTTGTAATAGAAAAAATACCATCTTTTTATGACACTGGATTTAAAATAAAAGATGTAATTGCAAACAAAGATATTGTACTTGTGAGTTTAGATAAGGTAAAGGATAAAATACCATTAAAGATATTTGAGGCTATAAAAAGCTATTTTGACGGAGAATATAAAATTTCAGATGTTATAATAATTCCTATTTTTTACAATTCAGTAAAGGGAGGTGGAATGCTTCCAGCAATAAGAACAGAATATATAATTATAGACGGTAAAAAAATAGATAATATAGTTGTTGCTTTTACAGAAAATGAGCTGAGTGAAAGTGTCTCAGCAATTTTTGGTACGGAAATTAAAAAGCAACTGTAAGGAGAAAATATGAACTTTTCTATTAAGAAATTCTTATCTTTTTTAGGACTAAAAAGCAAAATATTATGGTATATAAACGGGCCACAAACATTGCCACCTCCTTTGACAGAAGAAGAGGAGAGAGAATTGTTTGATGGTCTTGAAGTTGGTGATGAACAAGCAAAAGAAAAAATGATTGTACATAATCTTAGACTTGTTATATACATAGCAAAGAAGTTTGAAAACAGTGCAGTAAATATAGAAGATTTAACTTCCATTGGCAGTCTTGGTTTGATAAAAGCAGTAAATTCATTTAAACCATCAAAAAATATAAAATTTGCAACCTATGCATCAAGATGCGTAGAAAATGAAATTTTGATGTTTTTAAGAAAACAAAGCAATAAAAATAATGATATAAGTATAGATGATGCTTTGAGTGTAGATAGTGATGGTAATGAACTGAATCTTATTGATATTCTATATACTGACGAGTATGAAGTGAGCAAAAGTATGGAAGAAGAAAGCGAAAAACAGATATTATGGAAATCAATATTATCACTGAATAATAGAGATAGAAATATAATTTTAATGAGATTTGGTCTTGGTGGAGTTCAGGAAAAAACTCAAAAGGAAGTTGCTGACGAAATAGGCATATCACAGTCATATATTTCAAGACTTGAAAAAAGAATATTTAAAAAATTAAAAAAAGAAATAGAGAGAACAGTTTAATTTTTCAAAAAATATCCATTTATAATTTAAGTAATATATGCAAATAATTACCTTATAACCATTTTGTTATGAGGTATTATTATGTATTACAAGAAAGTAGAAATTTCTGGCTTTGACACAGCATCCATTCCAAAGATAAGTGATGAAGAACGAATGTCTCTTATAAAAAAGATGAAAGAGGGAGATAAAAAAGCAAAAGATTTACTTGTTCTTAGCAATTTAAAACTTGTTTTAAGTATAATACAGCGATTTAGATACAAAAATCTTGATTTTGACGATTTATTTCAAGTTGGTTGCATTGGCCTTATAAAAGCATTAAATAATTTTGATACAACTTTAAATGTGCAATTTTCTACCTATGGTGTTGTAATGATTTTAGGAGAAATAAAAAGATTTATCAGAGATGACCAACCAATAAAAGTTAGCCGTTCAGTAAAAGACTTGGCATATAAAGCTATTTCAACCAAAGAAATGCTTACAGATAGCGAAGGAAACGAGCCATCTGTTCAAGAAATTGCAACAGAATTAAACTGTACAAGTTTTCAAGTTAGCAGAGCATTGGAAGCTTTGTCACCGTCTATTTCTTTATACGAACCAGTTTATAATGATGAAACAAGTGATATGTATTTGCTAGACCAAATTTGCAGTGATAATTTTGAAGATGCTTTTCAATCAAAAGTTATAATTCAAGATGTTTTGCATAAGCTGAAAGATAGAGAAAGACTTATTATGAATATGAGATTTATAAAAGGTAAAACACAAACAGAGGTTGCAAAAGAAATTGGAATAAGTCAAGCTCAGGTATCAAGAATAGAAAAAAATGTTATCGACTGCATAAAAAAACAATTGGAAATATAGGTATCAAAAGTTATTCTACTGGAATATAATAATATAACAGTGGGAGAGTGATACAATGGTTTCTTTGTCGTTACTTTGTGAAAAAGATGTAATAAGTATGGTGAATGGCAGAAATATAGGAAAAGTAGATGATATAGAATTTAACAGAGAAACTGCTGTTGTAAAAAATCTTGTAATATTTGGAAGACCAAAATTTTTTGGAATTTTTGGAAGAGGAGAAAGTGTGCGAATTCCATGGGATAATGTTATAACAATTGGCAGAGATGCTATCCTTGTGAATGTTGCAGATTTTCCTGAGGATAAAAATAAACCTAAACCAAAATTTAAAATAAACTTTGAATAAATTTTTTATTATGGTAGTTTGGCTCAAAAAATAAGTAGGTACAATGTAAAAATTTTACATTGTACCTACTTTATTATTTATAAGTAAATATTTTATTCTAAGCTAAAAGTAAATATTGCAGTTGGGTCATCATAATTTTCATTTGGTACCCACATCATTGATTTATTAGTCATATTATATACAACACTATGTACAGTACAGCCGTTTTTATCATCATTATCCCAGTTTCTTCTTCCAACGATGCTTAATATGTCCATAGCTGATTTTTCATCTTTTAAAATGCCATTAGTTTTGTTTAATTCATCATAAATTCTATCATAACGGTCAACACCTTTTTTATTTTCAACAGGAGAATTATCATAATAACCAGGCTGAATAATAAAATTTGTTATAACTTGATATGATGTAGAGCCTTCAAGTTCTCCTATATGAGAATCTTCATCATTATATGTAACAACAAGCTCTCTTGCAGAACCATCATTATCTGTTGAATCATCGCCATTTACCCATTCAAGAATAGCACTTTTTCCAGTAGAATCTGCAACCATATAGTGATAAGAAGTATTAGCTGAATCGTGCAAATCATATTTTGATGCAATTTCAACTGCATCTTCAACACTATCAGCATAATCTAAAATAAGTCTTAAAAGTGTGGTTGATGTAAAATCTGGTTTATCTGTATTTTGGTTTGTTGGAACAGTTTTGTCTTCACCTTGATAAGTCATATAAATACCACAACTAACACCAGCATCATTTATTCCGTCTAGTGGAGCATATGTTGATGCCAAAGCAGTTACTTTATCCATAAAACCATCTAAATTTTTTTCTACATCAATTCCAAGAAATTGTAAGTCAACAGAGGATATAGAAGCGTGACGATTTTTATTTTTCTCAGTAAAAACTATGCATGTATTTGTTTTTGAAAA
Organism: Oscillospiraceae bacterium; assembly: GCA_020024155.1. GTDB lineage: Bacteria > Bacillota > Clostridia > Oscillospirales > Ruminococcaceae > RGIG3102. Next base: position 26,828 of record JAHHUE010000015.1, read on the forward strand.
ATCATAGTTTCTACCAAACAACATATCGCCGTTTTCAGTTTGAGCAGTAAAAGAAGAACAGGCTATTTCTGGATTGCTGATATTTATATCAATAAACCCTTTAGTAATCTTGTTTGTAATAAAATTTATTAGTTCAGTGTCATTTTTTACACCACCTTGTGCAATAAAATCATCAAGATAAAAATCGCCTTTTACATTCATTGTATATACTGCACCATCTTGATGACTGTCATTTCTATCTCTTATAAGTTTGATACTTGAAATTGTAGAAATTTCATTATGCCATATAGCGTAAATTCCAATAGCAGATATAAGTAATAACACTATAATGACCTTAATAATTGTCTGCACAATGTTTTTCATCTGTTTAATATTTTTCTCTTTCATAATCAAATTCCTTTTCTTTTGATTTAATTTGATATTTATATAACTAAATTAACTATTGTTTTATAAAATATCATAAATGATTCTACAAACCTTAATATAGGTTTTTAAAAAACCTGTT
>JAHHUE010000016.1 GCA_020024155.1 Oscillospiraceae bacterium
AATTAGAAGAGAAGCATTTCCTTTTAAGGTATTGTTTTTTCCAAAAATAATATTTATACAGTTAAAATCCGTTTTTATTATGTGAGATTTTTAATAATATTACTTTAATTATGTATATAATATATACACTAATTATTAAAACTATAAGAATTTATCGAAAGTAACTTTTTCTAATTCTTCATTTGTTTGTTTTGTTATTCTTACAAATTCTCTTTTAAATTTGCAAAACCCCTTCATATTTTGGCTGCATTCAACATTGGAATTTATGCATTTTACCAAAGCATATTTTCCCTCTATTGCTTCTATAACCTGCTTTAAGTTTATATCTTTAGGTTCTCTGGCAAGTATATATCCGCCTTTTGCTCCTTTATAAGAAGTAACAATATTGTTTTGAACAAGTTTATTTAATATTTTAAGAGAAAATCTTAAAGTCACACCTGTTCTTTCGCTTATTGTTTTAGCATCAAGACGAGTTTTACTTTCTCCAAGTGCATAAACTATTCTGACTGCATAATCGCTTTCTTGTGTGATATGCATATCAACAGCCTCCTTAGTCTAAAAAGTCTTTAAGCTTTTTGTTTCTGCTTGGATGACGCAATTTTCTCAATGCTTTTGCTTCAATTTGTCTTATACGCTCTCTTGTAACATTAAATTCTTTACCAACTTCTTCCAAAGTTCTTGGTCTGCCATCTTCTATACCAAAACGCAAGGACAAAACTTTTGCTTCCCTAGGCGTAAGAGTTGCAAGAACTTCTCCAAGCTGTTCTTTAAGTAATGCATGAGTTGCAGCTTCTTCTGGTATTGGAGCATCACTATCTGGAATAAAGTCACCAAGATGGCTATCTTCTTCTTCACCTATTGGACTTTCAAGACTAATAGGTTCTTGTGCCACTTTAAGTATTTCTCTTACCTTTTCTTGTGGCATATCAAGTTCTTCAGCCAAATCTTCAACAGATGGTTCCTGACCATTTTTATGTAAAAGTTGGCTTTGAACTTTTTTTACTTTATTTATAGTTTCTACCATGTGAACTGGTATACGAATTGTTCTTGCCTGATCTGCAATAGCTCTTGTAATTGCTTGTCTTATCCACCATGTTGCATAAGTTGAGAATTTAAAACCTTTTGTATGGTCAAATTTTTCAACAGCTTTTATAAGACCAAGGTTGCCTTCTTGAATAAGGTCAAGGAAAAGCATACCTCTGCCAACATATCTTTTTGCGATAGAAACAACAAGGCGCAAATTTGCTTCTGCAAGTTTTTTCTTTGCTTTTTCATCATTTTGAAGAATTCTTTCAGCCAAAGCGACTTCTTCTTCAAGGCTAAGAAGTGGAAAACTACCAATTTCTTTAAGGTAAACTTTTACAGGGTCATCAATGCTTACACCTTCTGCAGAAAGAGATTTTTCAAATTTTTCAACATTCTTTTCTGTAAGAACTTCTTCGTCCTCATCAACAAGGTCAATAACTTCGATGTTGTTTGTATCAAGTGTTTCGTACAATTTTTCAACCTGCTCAATGTCAAAGCTTACTTCTTCAAGAAACTTATTGATATCGTGGCTTGTAAGCTTACCGTTCTTTTTGCCAAGTTCAATCAAATCTTGAATTGTTGTAATTTTCTTTTCTGTGCTTTTACTCATAGTCAAATATCCCCTTTTTATTTCCTTTTCTCTTTTAGGCTCTCTATTCTTTTTTGCAAGTCTTCAACACTGGTTTGCCTTATCTCGTTCTGACCCATAGGTGCAGATTTAAGATTATCTATATGCATCTGCAAATCATTCTGTGTAATTATTATATCAGCATTATCAACATTTATTTTTGCCAAAATTTTCCTTGTCTCTTCATCAAGTAAATGACAAAGCAATGCATAACTGACATCTTGCCCCTCTTCTTTCAGCGTTTTGTATTGCACAAAAGCATTTTTCATATTTAAATCTGTAAAATCATCTTCTGTAAGCTGACTGTTAACCAGATTAAAAATATCGTTATCTCTTATCATTGCCGAAATTATTTGTTGTTGTGCAAAAACCTTAGGCAGTGTATTGCCTTGCTGGCGATAATCCACTTTTATACTGCCTGCAATTCCTTCTTTTAAAATTTCTTTACTTCTTTGGTATTGATTATTTCTGTATGCTTTATTTTTTGACTGTTCAAGCTGCAACTTTATGCTATTTTTATCAGTTCCAGTTTCATTTGCAAGTCTACTGCAATAAACATCTTGTAAAATAGGACTTGGAATTGATGCCAAAATATCGCAAGCTTTTGTCAAATAATCAATTCTTCCCTGAGTATCTTTTATATCATATTGCTGACGAAGTTTGTATATTTCAAAATCCAAAGCAGAATCAGCTTTATTTATAAGCATTTCAAATCTTTCTCTGCCAAATTTCTTTATATACTCGTCAGGGTCTTTTGCTCCGCTCATCTGCAAAACCTGAACTATAACATCTTCTTTGGAGAAAATATCCATTGCTCTTCTTGTTGCTTTTTGTCCAGCATCATCAGAGTCATAAGCAATAACAACATTTTTGGCATAATCTGCTATAAGTTTTGCCTGCTGGTTTGTAAGAGCTGTACCAAGTGTTGCTATTGCATTATTAAATCCTGCTTGATGTAAAGATATAACATCCATATATCCTTCGGCAAGAATAAAACTGTCCTTGCCTGATTTCTTTGCAATATTCAACGCAAACAGACCATTACTTTTTTTAAACACTGGAGTATCACCGCTATTTAAATATTTAGGTCCGTTCCCCTCCATCAATCTGCCACCAAAGGCTATAACATTTCCTCTCAAATCTATAATTGGAAACATTACACGATTTCGGAAAATATCGTATACATTTCCTTTGTCACTTCTTCCGACAAGATAAGCTGATACCATTTCATTTTCAGTGAAACCTTTTGATTTCAAATAATTACATAAACCTCTCCAATCGTCCCCTGCATAGCCAAGTCCAAAGTTCACAATGGTTTTATCAGATAATTGCCTTTGCCTTAAATATGCCCTTGCATTCTTTCCGTTTTCTGAATTAAGGTTTGCGTGAAAATATCTTGCTGCAATTTTGTTCATCTCATATATTCTGCTTTTAAGACGGCTCAGCTTATCATCTTCATCCGGTAATGGCATACCACTTTGCTGAGCAAGCATCTTTATAGTCTCAATATATGTTAAGCCATTTATTTCTTTTGTAAAACTGATTACATCTCCACCAGCACCACAACCAAAACAATAATAGCTTTGCGTATCTGGATAAACCGTAAATGACGGTGTTCTTTCTGAATGGAATGGACACAGACCTTTATATATTCTGCCGTTGCGTTTAAGATGAACATGCGCTGATATTGCATCAACTATGTTATTTCTTTGCAATAATTCTTGTATATAGTGGGCAGGTATAGCCATATGCACACTCCTTTCTTTTAGTTATTTGATTTTCCATGGATACGGAATAAATATATCTTGAAAAGTTGATGTGGCAAAGTCATCACTCATACCTTGTATATAGTCAGTAACGGCTCTGTCTAACCCTTCTTCTCTTGCAATTATATGATACATATTCGGCATTTTATCCGGATTTTTTTTAAAGTATCTATATAATTCTGAAATAAGTTTATCAACTTTTTGCTCTTCAATTTTTGCAACTGAATTTGTGTATACTGTTGAAAACATAAAATTCGATAAATTTTCAAATTGTTTTTTTATATCATCAGACATAACTATGTCAACACCAGAATTATCAACAATTGAGTTAACAAGTGTTGTAATTCTTTGGCTTTTTGAATGTCCCAAAACATCAGTACACTCTTTTGGAAGTTGTTCTTCTGTGATAATTCCCGCTGTTATTGCGTCTTCTATATCGTGATTAAGATATGCTATTCTGTCTGCATATCTTACAATTAGTCCTTCTCTTGTATGAGGATTACCCAACCTAGTATGATTTTCTATACCGTCTATAACCTCTCTGCTCAAATTCAAACCTTTAAGATTTCTTTCAAGATATCTTACAACACGACCGCCTTGTTTACTGTGAGAAAATCCATTTGGATTTAATTGGTTCAAAATTCTTTCACCTGCGTGACCAAAAGGTGTATGACCTAAATCATGTCCCATAGCAATAGCTTCACATAAATCTTCGTTAAGTCTTAATGCTCTGCATATTGTTCGTCCAATTTGGCTAACTTCCAAGGTATGAGTTAATCTTGTACGATAATGGTCACCCTCAGGAGAAATAAAAACTTGAGTTTTCTTCTTTAATCTTCTAAAACTCTTGCAGTGTATAATTCTATCTCTATCTCTTTGGTAACATGTGCGTAAATCGCACTCTTCTTCTGGAAACTCTCTGCCCCAAGTATCTTTTGCAAATTGAGCATAAGGGCCTAATATAAGTTGTTCTTGTTTTAATATTCTATCTCTTACAGTTTCCATAAGCATTCCCCCTATACATATTATACTGGGTAAATTACAAAAAACCTTTTTTTATTTCTATATTTTTAAAAAATATCATAAATTTCATCACTTACATCAGGTTGTTTGCCTTTTGTAAGGATAATAATATCATCAATAAGTGGTTTTTCTGTACCACTTAACATTCTTATTGTAATATTTACATTATCTGTAAATTGTGTATCCATAATTTTACCATTATGATTTTGACAAAGAGTTGTTATTCTATCATATAATGAATACTCAACTGTAATATTTATATCTACACAAAGACTGTATGAAAGAATTTCTGCTGCATTTATTGCTGCCTTCGCTCCTTCTGTATAAGCACGAACAAGCCCACCTGTTCCAAGAAGTGTTCCACCAAAATATCTTGTAACAACAATTATTGCATCTTCTATACCAAAGTGACGCAAAACTTCCAGTATAGGCATACCTGCTGTTTTACTTGGTTCTCCATCATCACTTTGTCTTTGTATATTTTCATCTTTTATTATATATGCGTAACAATTATGTGTTGCATCATAATGTTTTTTTCTTATTTTAGCCAAAAATTCCTGAGCTTGCTGCTCTGTTTTGGCGTGTGCAATATAGCCGATAAACTCTGATTTTTTCTCATATATTGTATCAAAAGCCTCGCCTTTTACGGTAATATAGTCAGCCATAATAAAACACCTCTGTTCTGCAAAAAAAATAGGGCGGTATAACACCGCCCTTTTGCTTTTGACTAGTCTTGAATGTTGAATCTCTTTTTAAATCTGTCAACACGTCCGCCTGCGTCAACCAATTTCTGTTTACCAGTGAAAAATGGGTGGCATTTTGAACAAACGTCTACGCTGATTTTGCTTTTTGTGGATTTTGTTTTTATAACGTTACCACATGCACAAGTGATGATAGATTCTTCATAGTTTGGATGTAAGTCTTTTTTCATTAAGTTTCACCTCTTTCAGTCGATAAGAGTTTCCGTCCCTTATCTAAATAATCACCTTAGTATATTATCATATAATATTTTAAAAATCAAGTGTTTTATTTTAAAATTGGGTTCAAATCTTTTTCAATTTTTTCTTTTATTGCCATTGTTTCTTCAACATCTTTACCTTTAATGGAATAATATATCTTAACCTTAGGTTCTGTACCTGATGGGCGAATAATAACCTGATGTCCACCTGCAAGCCAATAAATAATGATGTTTGATTTTGGCAAATTGATTTTTTCAATTTTACCTGTTGAAACACAACGCTTTTCAAGAGGTATATAATCTTCTACTATTTCAATTTCATAACCACCAATTGTTGAGAGTGGTTTTTCTCTAAGTCCCTGCATAATATTTTTCATTGTTTCCATACCTGCAAGGCCTTCAAACTCGTAAGAATCAACTTTATTAAGGAAATAACCAAATTTTGCGTAAATTTCGTTAAGAGCCTTGTTTACAGAAGAGCCAATACTTCTATAATATGCAGCCATTTCTGCAATGAGTAATGTTGCAACAACTGCGTCTTTATCTCTTACTTTTGTTCCAACAAGATAACCATAGCTTTCTTCAAAGCCAAGTATAAATCTGTTTTCTTCCCCTTTTTCTTCAAGGTTTTTAATTGTTTCACCTATATATTTAAACCCTGTGAGAACATTTACCATTGTAACGCCATGGCTTTTTGCAACTTCATCAGCAAGACTTGATGAAACAATAGATTTAACAACAACTGGATTTTCAGGCATTGTTCCAAGTTCTTTTCTAGTTTTGGAAATGTAATCTGTAAGCAATATACCAACCTGGTTACCAGTCAACATAACATAATCGTTGCCTTCTTTTACTGCAATACCAACTCTGTCTGCGTCTGGGTCTGTTGCAATAAGAATATCGCCATCAAGCTCTTTGAGCCTATCAAGACCAAGCTGCATAGCCTTTTTAATTTCAGGGTTTGGATATGGACAAGTTGGGAAATTGCCGTCTGGCATTTCCTGTTCTTCAACAACAGTGATATTTTTAAGTCCTGCTTTTGCAAGAACTGCTCTTACTGGCACATTACCGGAGCCGTTAAGCGGTGTGTAAACAATTTTAAGGTTTTCTTTTGTAAAAATATCTTTTCTGAGCATACAGCCAAGAACATATTGATAATATTCTTCAATTATATCTTGTGATATATATTCTATTTTACCTTCTTCAACAGCTTTATCAAAATCTGTATATTTAATATCTGCAAAAATATCAAGTTTGTTAATTTCTGCCAATACTTTATCAGCACTGCCACTTGTCATTTGACAGCCGTCTGGACCATATACTTTATATCCATTGTATTTTGCAGGGTTATGACTTGCAGTAACCATTACACCGGCATCGCAGCCAAGTCTTCTTGTTGCATATGAAAGCATAGGTACTGGCATAAGTGTTGAGTAAATATAAACTTTAATGCCATTTGCTGCCATTACATTAGCTGTAATTTCTGCAAAAACATCGCTTTTTATACGAGAATCATAAGAAACTGCAACAGATGCTTGTTTACTTTGAGATTTCAAAAATTCTGCAAGGCCTTGTGTTGCTTTTGCTACTGTATATACATTCATACGGTTTGTGCCTGCACCAAGAACACCTCTAAGACCTGCTGTACCAAATTCTAGATTAAGTAAAAATCTATCTTTTATTTGTTCGTCATTACCGCTTATTTCCTTTAACTCATTAAGAAGTTCTTCCTCTTTAACTGTGTTAAGCCATCTTTGATATTCATTATTGTACATAAGTATCTCTCCTTACGCTTTAAAATATAAATTGATATTCAAATATCCATAATTTAATATTATAATATTACGCTTTGGTTATATAATTGTCAATTAAATATATATACTTTTTATTTTCAGTAAATCACAATATACTACATCCTGTTACAATATTCATCTATTTTATAACATTAACTATGCCTTTATTGATTGCAATATTTATTAAGCTATTGTATCATATTAAGTAGTTTAATGATTTTACAGAGGTTATTTTTATGTTAAGTAAACTTCACAGCTTTGGTGTTAGTGGTATAGACGGATACCTTGTAACTGTTGAAACTCATATTTCTGGTGGACTTCCTGCCTTTGATATTGTAGGTTTGGCAGATAACGCAATAAAAGAATCCAGAGAGCGAGTTCGTTCTGCTATAAAAAACAACAATTTCAGTTATCCATCATCAAGAATAACAGTAAATCTTGCACCTGCTGATATAAAGAAAAGTGGTGTTGTATATGATATGCCAATTATGCTTGGTATTCTTGAATGCTCCAATTTAATACCAAAAATAAATGATAATTTTGCATTTGCAGGAGAATTAAGCCTTGACGGACATATAAGAGGGATAAATGGTGCTTTATCAATGGCAATATGTGCAAAAGAAAATGGAATCTCGCACATATTTCTGCCTTTTGAAAATGCAAATGAGGCAAGTGTTATAGATGGTATAAAAGTATTTGGTATATCTCATATTTCTCAAATTATTGAGTATTTAAAAGATAATAATTCTTTGTCACCACATCAGTACACTGCAAATGAAAATACAACTAATTTTCTTGATTTTAAAGATGTAAAAGGTCAAGAAGAAGCAAAGCGAGCATTGGAAATCGCAGTAAGTGGTTTGCATAACATTGCACTTTGTGGCCCTCCTGGAAGTGGTAAAAGTATGCTTGCAAAAAGATTACCTTCTATCATGCCACCATTAAGTTTATCAGAAGCCATTGAAACAACAAAAATTTATTCTATGGCTGGTTTACTCGAAAAAAACAGCGGTCTTATAAATCAAAGACCTTTTCGCTCTCCACATCATTCTGTATCAACTGCTGCACTTACGGGTGGTGGTCCTTGGGCAAAACCGGGAGAAATTTCTCTTGCAAATAACGGAATATTATTTTTAGATGAATTTCCGGAATTTCATCGTGATGCACTTGAAGCTTTGCGTGCACCTTTGGAAGACCACAAAGTTGTTGTTGCCAGAGCAAATCAAACACATACATATCCTAGTAAAATTATGCTTGTTGGAGCAATGAACCCTTGTCCTTGCGGATACTTAAATGACGATTTTCATCATTGTACCTGCACCGCACGACAAATCGAAAACTATAAATCAAAGTTAAGTGGTCCTCTTATGGACAGAATTGATATTTATGTAAATGTTGCAGGGGTTAAATACGAAGATTTAGCTGGAGAAGATAGTTTTTCAGAAACATCATCTGATATTCTACAAAGAGTTTTAGTTGCACGAGAAATGCAGAAAGAGCGATTTAAAGGATATGATATAACTTCTAATTCAACAATACCATCAGCACATATAAGAGAAATGTGCAAAACAACAAAATCTGCTGAAAGCATATTGAAAAGAGCTTTTACAAGTCTTGGATTATCTGCCAGAAGTTATGATAAAATATTAAAAGTTGCAAGAACAATTGCAGATATTGAAGAAAGCAAACTTATTGAAGAAATTCATATGCTTGAAGCTGTTCAATACAGAAACTTTGATAGAAAATTTTAATTTTTACACCACTGAACTTTATCAGTGGTGTTTTTTTGTAACAAAAAACACAGCCCAAAAAGAACTGTGTTTAATTTGATTATATTATTCGACACCAAAAACTTCTTTGTAAATAGCTTTACCTGCTGGTGTTGTTGCTATACCACCTTTTGCTGTTTCTCTAAGCTGAGGTGGAAGCATTTTACCAACTTTGAACATTGCATCTACCACTTGGTCAAATGGAATATGAGCAATCTGCCCTGCAAGAGCCATATCTGCTGAAATCAAAGCATTAACAGCACCAGACGCATTTCTTTGTGCACATGGAAGAGCAACAAGACCTGCAACAGGGTCACATACAAGCCCCATAATGTTAATCATTGCAAATCCCGCTGCATCCAAACAGACTTCATTTGATGCACCTTTCATATAAGCTGCCGCTGCTGCTGCCATACTTGCTGCAACACCACATTCAGCCTGACAACCACCATCTGCACCTGCAACTGTCGCATTTCTTGTGTATATTGCACCAACTGCACTTGCAGTTATGAGAGCTTCTACAACAACTCTTCTTTCTATACCTTCTTTTTCCATCATACCAACAAGCACTGCTGGAAGAATACCACAACTGCCTGCTGTTGGAGAAGCACATATTTTACCCATAGATGCATTAACTTCGCTTGAAGAATATGCAAGAGCCATTATATAGTTCATATAATTGCCGGTAATTGTACCGTCTTTTTTAGAATATTCAAACTGACAGTTAGCAACACCGTCAACAAGTCCACCTTTCGTGGACTGTTTATGTTCCAAAGCCTTTGTAGCAGATGAAATCATAATATTAAGTCTTTTTTCAAAAGATTCAATAATTTTGTCTTTTGGCATACCTGTAAGTTTAACTTCTGTATCCAAAGCAACTTCCCATATTTTCTTGTTTTCACTTGTACATAACTCTAATAGTTCTTGAGCATTTTTATACATACTTAATCCTCCTGTATATTTACAACAACTACTGAGAGCACATTGTTAACTCTTTTTAAATCGTTGATAATTTTTTCTGGAATTGTCTGGTCACATTCAATAAGACAATATGCTGTATTGCCTTTTGAAGTTCTTGTAACCTTCATAGTTGCAATGTTAATATTATTAAATGCAAGAATTGTTGTTACATCACTAACAACACCCTTTGTGTCATTCTGTTTTACAATAATTGTTGGACTTGTTGCGTTAAACTCACAAGAAAGGCCGTTTATATTAGTAATAAGTATTCTGCCACCACCAAGTGACGCACCCTCTACAAAATATTCTGTTCCATCCATAAGAGTAAATGTTATTCTTGCTGTATTTTCATACTCACTTACAATTTCTGTTTCATAAAATTCAAACTCAAGACCTCTTTTTTCAGCAATTTCAAAACTATTGCCAAGTCTTTCGTCATCTTCATTCATACCCAATGCTCCAGCTACAAGAGCATAGTCTGTAAAATGTCCTTTATATGTGCTTGCAAAAGAACCACCAAGACCAAAACTAACTTTGCTAAAAGGTTTTCCAGCAATTGTCATTGCTGCTTTTGCCAATTTTGCAGCGCCTGCAGTATGTGAACTAGAAGGGCCAATCATAATTGGACCAACTACGTCAAGAAGACTTATATTCATTTTTTATCCTCCGTTATGTAATTAAAAATACATAGTTTATATATCAATTTAATTTTATAACATTTAAAAAGGCATTGTCAACAAAATTTAGTGATTAAAAAATTACAATTTAGGCAATATTATCTTTATGATTTATATATTATACTAAAAATATATAATTATACATAGTATAAAAATCTCTCAATAAAATTTATATTTTTATAAAAATCGCCTATATTTATTATTATCTTACATATTACTTGCGTAAAAATTACAAATATTATACAATGTATATTGGAATTGCTGAGGTGATGTTATGTCTTACGATAAAAAGAAAAATTTTATAGCAAATATTGCATATTACGGTATCATTATTGCTATTATTGTTTTCCTTTTAAAATATGTTCTTTCATGGGTTATGCCATTTGTAATAGCTTTTATTGTTTCAGCTTTAATAATGCCTGTTTCAAGAAAGTTATCTTCAAAATTCAGAACTAAAAAATGGATATCATCTTGTTTTTGTGTATTTTGCTTTTATGCAATTGCAGTTTTTTTGGTAGGCTTTATAGGTTTCAATGCAGCTGTTTCTGTTAAAAATTTTATTTTTGACTTGCCTGAAATCTATTCAAACAATATCGAACCTGCCCTAATATATGCATTTAGTTTCATAAAAGATACACTTGGTGCAATAAATCCAGCTTTGGAGAATGCCATAGGAGATTTTGCAAAAGACTTTTCTCAAAATCTGGGTTCTAGCATAACGAATTTTTCTGTTGGTGCAATTTCTGCATTTTCACCAATTATAGCAAAAGTTCCAAACTACCTTGTCAACTCCATCATAACTGTTATCGCCACATTTTTTATATCTGCTGATTATGAAAATATTGTAGCTTTCATACTTCGCCAGATTCCTAAAAAATGGCATATTTTGCTTGGTGATATCAAAGGCCACACTTTAACAACAATACTTAGGTATATAAAATCCTATGCACTGATTTTAATTATTACTTTTTGTGAATTATCAATTGCTTTATGGCTTTTAAGAGTTGATAACTTTGCAATTATCGCTGCAATAATCGCAACACTTGATATTCTCCCTATTTTAGGCTCAGGTGCTGTGCTTATTCCATGGGGAATTATATCTTTGCTACAAGGGCGTGTATCTTTTGGCGTTGGAATTCTAATTGCATACGCTATCATAACAATTATAAGACAAATTATTGAACCAAAAATTATTGGCGAGCAGGTTGGGTTACCTCCTATTTTAACACTATTCGCTATGTTTATTGGTGCAAATGTTATGGGTATTGTTGGTTTGTTCGGTTTTCCGATAACTTTAGTTATTATAAAAAAACTTAATGATGACGGAAAAATTAAACTTTTTAAATAATTTTATGGGAGAAAATTCTAATGGAAATGTCTCAGGCGTTAACGCTTTTTGGTGGGCTTGCACTATTTTTGTACAGTATGCATATGATGAGTGCAGGTCTTGAAGCTGCTGCTGGTAACAAAATGAAATCCATTTTGGAAAAGCTTACTTCAAACACTTTCATGGGTGTAATTGTTGGTGCTCTTATAACAGCAATTATACAGTCCTCTTCTGCAACAACTGTTATGTTGGTTGGATTTGTAAACTCAGGCCTTATGCAACTTTCCCAAGCTGTTGGTGTAATAATGGGTGCAAATATCGGTACAACCATAACAGGCTTACTTATTGCTCTTGATGTAAAAGAAATCGCTCCTGTCTTCGCCTTTGCAGGTGTTGCCATGATTGTTTTTTTCAAAAACGAAAGACTAAAAAACTGGGGTGAAATCATTGCAGGTCTCGGTATCCTTTTTATTGGTATGGATATGATGAGTGGCTCAATGTCAAGTTTGCGTGATTCTGAACTTTTTGTAAAAGTTATAACAGAGTTTTCAAATCCAGTTATAGGCATCCTTGCTGGTGCAATTTTCACTGCTATTATTCAATCTTCATCTGCATCTGTTGGTATTTTGCAAGCTCTTGCAGTAAGCGGAGTTATTGGGCTTGATAATGGCATATATGTTTTATTTGGCTTTACAATCGGTACTTGTGTTACTGCTGTTTTAGCTTCTCTTGGTACATCCGTAAACGCAAAAAGAACAACTATAATCCACCTTTTATTTAATATTATAGGTACTTTGATTTTTATTGTAATATGCGAATTACTTCCATTTACAACTTGGGTTGAACATCTTTTCCCTGGCAATCCAAGCGCTCAAATTGCAAATGCACACCTTATATTTAAAGTTGTTACAACAATTATATTGTTCCCATTTGCTAAACAGCTTGTAAAATTTGCAACTATTATTTTGCCGGATAAAGCAAGCCAAAATGTTCGTCCAAGCCTTGCAGAAAGATGTTCTCATCTTTCAACACATAATATCGGTAATGTTGCAATCATTTCTTCAAACATAAGAGATGAAGTTCAATATATGTACTCAATTGCCAAAGAAAATGTAGAGCTTAGCTTTGATGCAGTTATCAACAATTCAATGGATAATGATAAACTTATTAGAGAAAATGAAGACAAACTTGATACTCTTAACGCTCAAATTTGCCAGTACATATCTTCTATTATATCCAAACCTATGCCTGCAAACGACAGCGAAGTTATAAGTGGTTATTTGAGAATTGTTAATAATATTGAGCGTATTGGTGACCACGCAATGAACCTTGCTGGTTATGTTAAATTCTTAAAAAATAACAATAAAGTTTTTTCCGGAATTGCTATAAATGAAATATTGGAAATGAAAAAAATCTGTATGGACGCAATGGTTTTATTTGATGGAGATATGCGTCAGGATTGTATTTCTGCTTTGACAGAAGTTTCTGAAGCTGAGCAACTTCTTGATGATGTTACAGATATGTATCGTCAAGCTCAGATTGACAGAATGAAGAAAACAAGTTGTACACCGGAAGCAAGTGTTATTTACTCTGAAATGCTTACAGATATTGAAAGACTTGGTGACCACCTCTTGAATATCGGTGAACTATTTGCAAAAATGTACACAAAACAATCTATATAATAAAAATCTTAATATAATTCAAGAGACTGATTATTTTATCAGTCTCTTTTTATATATATCTTTTCAAATGCTTATAATACTGTTATAATTTATAAATCAAACTATAAAGGAATTTTAAAATGCTATTACCTGAAAATTTCAAAAATAAAATGCAAAATCTTTTAAAAGATGATTATGAAAACTTTTTAAAAGGTTATGAAAACGAAAATTATTATTCACTAAGAATAAATACACTAAAAGCAAATAAAGATGATGTTTTATCCAAAAATCTATTTAGTTTTTCACCTGTATTATGGTGTCCAACAGGTTATTATTATAATGGTTCTGAGCGCCCTGGTAGACACAGCTATCATCATGCTGGCGTATTCTATATCCAAGAAGCCAGCGCTATGGCAGTTGTAGAATGTGCAGATATTAAACCAGGTCATAAAGTATTAGACTTATGCTCTGCTCCTGGCGGAAAAAGCACCCAAATTGCTACAAAACTTTGTGGCGAAGGTATTTTGATAAGTAATGAAATTGTTCCAAATAGGGCAAAAATTCTCTCTCATAACATCGAACGAATGGGTATAAAAAATGCAGTTGTTACAAACGAAAGCCCAAATAAACTTGAAAAAGTTTTTCCTGTTTTTTTTGATAGAATTATTGTCGATGCACCTTGCTCTGGTGAAGGAATGTTTCGCAAAGAGCCACAAGTTGCAAACGAGTGGTCTTCGTCGCAAGTAGAAGTGTGTGCAAATCGTCAAGGTTTAATTCTTGAAAGTGCAGACAAAATGCTTGCTGAAAATGGAATTATGGTATACTCCACTTGCACATTCTCCCCTGAAGAAAATGAAATGGCAATTGAAAAATTTATTTCAAATCATCCCGAATATGTACTTATAAAACCAGAAGTTCATCATTTCTTTACTGCCGGCATTCCAGATTGGTCAGAAAGTAAAAATCCTGATTTAAATAAAACTATGCACCTATTTCCACACAAAATAAAAGGCGAAGGTCATTTTATCGCTGTATTGAAAAAAACAAGTGGAGAAAATACAAGAGTAAAAGAACTGAAAACCTTTAATGACAAAAAAACATTGCAGCCTTTATATGATTTTGAAAAGAAATTTTTAAATGATATACACTTTGACAATATAGTAATGTTTGGAGAAAATGTGTACTCTGCTCCAACAGGAACACCTGACTTAAAAGGAATAAAAGTTCTTCGTTGTGGTTTACATCTGGGAGAAATAAAGAAAAATAGGTTTGAACCAAGCCACTCTCTTGCTATGGCATTAAACAAAAACGATGTTAAACAATTTATATCTTTCGAAAATTCATCTGATGAAATGCTAAAATATCTTAAAGGCGAAACACTTAATGATAATAGCAACTTTAAAGGTTGGGCTCTTATATGTACAGATGATTACTCTGTTGGTTGGACGAAAGCAAGCGATGGTGTTCTCAAAAATCATTATCCAAAAGGTTTAAGAATTGCTATGGCTTAAACTATATTAAATATTTATAAAAAGCACTTTCACAGTATAACTGACACATAAATAAAGTACACATGGAATTTCATATGAGTGTTTTTTGTCCAATCTGTCCTATATCACCCATAAGCTGTGAAATCATATTATAAAATAAAAATTACCTATTCATCTTTATTGAATAGGTAATTTTTTTATCAAAAATATTATATTTTAGTAAACAAATAGTATTTTATATACATTTATATACTATTTGTGATATTTACTGCCATTTATTATCGAAAACCCTCTATAAATTTGTTCCAAAAGCATAACTCTTGCCAATTGATGAGGAAATGTCATTTTTGACATAGACATTTTATAATGTGACATTTTCTTTATTCTATCAGATAAACCGTGACTTGAACCAATTATAAATGTGATATTAGAAAATCCTTCAACAGCTTTATCTGCAAATGTCTTTGCTAATTCTTCACTGGATAATTGTTTGCCCTCTATACACATTGAAATAATGTAACTTTGTTTTGGTATATTTTTAATTATCTCATCTGCTTCTTTTTCCAAAGTTTTTTGGATAAGGGTATCATTAAGATTTTTTTCCATCAACTGAACATCATCCAATTGAATAATTTTAAGGTTGCATAATGTTTTAAGTCTTTTAATATACTCATTACAGCCATCAAGCATAAAACCTTTTTGAACTTTACCCATAGCAATTATAGTTATATTCTGCATATACTCACCTTTTAAAATTCCGTTGGAACTGTTATTTCATGTCTTCTATTTGCTTTTAAAATTTCCAATTCTTTCTCAATATCAACATCATTTTGCATTGCTGTTAAAGAAAACTGAGAAAGTGCAGTTGATGGTGTATTATTATTATCTGACAAGTGACATAAATGAAACTTTTTAACACCACTTTTTAATATTTTAATGGCCGATAAGCTAAATTGTTTGTTACTTAAATGTCCTCTATTAGAAGATATTCTTGTTTTAAGGTAATAAGGATAATTCTCATTTTCTCTTAGCATAGATTCATCATAATTGGACTCTAATACAGCCAAATCTGTGCCAATAAATTGATTTAAAATATCTTCTGTAACACAACCCAAGTCAGTTGCCATTGTCATTTTTGTACCTTTTTTAGTATGTATATTAAAACCCATACAGGAAATAGAGTCATGTGGTGTATCAAATCCCTTAACAAAAAAATCTCCTATATTATGTCCTGCAAAAGACATATCTTCAAGCTGAATATGTGGAGGCACAAGATTATTATTAGCAAGGTAATCCAATGTAGCAGCATTTGAATATACTGGTACATTAAGTTTTTTCAAAAACACATTTAATCCTTTTATATGGTCAGCATGTTCGTGACTTATTAAAATCCCTTGCAAATCTTTTACATCAAGACCAATTTCTTTTATAGCAGTATTTGTAATTCTTGCAGATTTACCTATATCTATAAGCATAAACTTACCATTTTCTTCTATTACGGAGCAATTTCCGCTTGAACCTGAATACAGTGAAATATACTTTGCCATTTTCTCCTCTTAAAAAAAGCAAGGGCTTTACCCACCCTTGCCTTTATATCAATATGCTTGTTTAAACTTTGTTTCCTCAGGAATAACAATTTTTTGTATATCCCCACCCAAAGCTCTTATTTTTTTAACAATATCAACATATCCTCGTTCAACATGTTTGATTTCATAAACTTCACTTTGTCCCTTTGTACACAAAGCTGCAACTATAAGTGCTGCACCAGCACGAAGGTCTGTCGCTGTAACCGGAGCTGGTCTAAGTTTTTCAACTCCTTCAAATACTGCAACTCTGCCCTCAACTTGAATATTTGCACCCATTTTGTTAAGTTCATCGCAATATTTAAAACGATTGTCCCAAATACCTTCTGTAATTATTGAGGTACCTTTTGCAAAGCAAAGGAGAACCCCCATAACCGGTTGCAAGTCTGTTGGAAAACCAGGATGTGGCATTGTTTTTATATTCGTGGTGTTATATATACCACTAATACCTTTTACTCTTATAGAATCATCATATTCTTCAATTTCTGCACCAATCACACGCAATTTTGATGTTATTGGTTCAAGATGTTTTGGAATAACATTTTTAATAAGAATATCACCGCGAGATGCAGCTGCCGCAACCATAAATGTACCGGCTTCAATTTGGTCAGGTATTATAGAATATGTGCCACCGTGCATTTTTTTAACACCGTGAATTTTTATAACATCTGTGCCTGCCCCTCTTACATTTGCCCCCATAATATTGAGAAAGTTTGCAACATCAACTATATGTGGTTCTTTGGCAACATTTTCAAGAATTGTTGTACCTTCTGCCATAACAGCAGCAAGCATAGCATTTATTGTTGCACCAACTGAAATTGTGTCAAAGAAAACATGTGCACCAACAAGATTGTCACTTTCAACATTAACCATTGCATAGTCAAGACTATTATGTGCACCAAAGGCTGTAAAAGCTTTAAGATGTTGGTCAATTGGACGAGCACCAAGGTTGCAACCACCTGGCATAGGCACACATGCCTTGCCAAATCTTGATAACATTGAGCCAAGAAAGTAGTATGATGCTCGCATTTTTTGTCCAAGTTCCAAAGGAACTTCTATTGTATTTATTGAAGATGTATCAATTTCCAAAACGGAATTTGAAATCCATCTAACTTTTGCACCAAGCTCTTTTAAGATGTTAACTTCTGCACGGATATCGCTTATGTCTGGAACATTTTCAAGTACGCAGACATCATTAGCCAAAACTGTTGCAGGCAAAATTGCAACCGCAGCATTTTTAAATCCACTTATCGTTACTTCACCATTTAAAGGCTTGCCGCCTGAGATAACATATTTTTCCAAATTAAGTCTCCTTCAGAGATTAAATTTATGTATCACTAATATTTAGTATGTGAATATTTTAAAAATAAATTCTTAAATAACTGTCAACCTTTTTAGTATACCATTATTTTCAAAAAATTCAATACCAAAATCAGCTTAATATATCTACTCACAGCGTTTATTACCAGAATCTGTAAGGGTCATAACGAGTATTACCACTTTTAATTTCAAAGTGTAAATGGTTACCTGTACTATTACCGGTTGAGCCCATTCTTGCTATAACCTGTCCTTTTTTAACACTTTCTCCTTGAGAAACAAGAAGTGATGAACAGTGTCCATAAAGTGTCTGATAACCATTACCATGTTCAATAATAAGATAAACACCATAACCTCTGTTTGTGTATCTTGCCGCAACAACTGTACCAGAGTCAGAAGCAACAATCGGTGTACCATAAGGACCTGCAATATCAACACCGTTATGGGCTGGATATTGTCCTGCAAATCCACGAGAAACTCTTACGCCACCACCAGTTGGCCAACCAAATCTACCTGAACCAATATTTTCCATAACACCTACATTTGGAACATAACGGCCAACTTCTATAATTTCTGTAACCGGTTCTTTTACAACTTCTGTGTTAATAACATTTTCGCTTTGAGCAATGCCGTCTATATAAGTTATTTCAACTGTAAGACGATTCAAACCGTTTTCACCTTTTTGAACAGTTTTAGTGTTACCAACAGTCATTTTGTTGTTGCTTCTTTGTTCGGTTTGATACTTTGTTTCAACATCTCTTATTGTTGTTAAAACTTCTTTAACTTGAAGGAACGGAACAGCTTGGCTTACCAAAACTCTGTCACCAATCCATAACCCACCGCCTTCAAGACCTGGGTTAAGATTATAAAGTTCAGCAAGTCTTAATCCATTTTTATGAGCAATTAAGGATGGTGAGTCTCCCTCTACAACTGTATACCAAACTTCGCCTGCAATAAGACCTGTTATTTTATTTGAAAGCTCATCTTCATCAACAATTGTATCAGTAAAGTAAACACCATCAATAAGTGAAACATCTTGCAAAAATGTAACAATTTTATCTTCATTACCATTTATGTATGGAGCCATTACGCTGTCCATTGCCTGTTTAATCTTTGTTGGGTCTTTTACAGCACCATAAAATTTTCCGTCTACATAAAAACCAGTAGCTGACACGATATTTTCATCTGAAGCTTTCAATATTTTATCAGAAAGATTTCTTTCATCAATAAGTTCTTGTTTTGATGTTGAAACCAATCTTATTGTAGGGTTAATTTTCCATTCTTGCTCATCGCTGAGAGTAACCAACTTATTTTTTATTATATTATCAGCATTAGTTAAAATATTGTAATTATCAATACAACCTATTTCTTGTTCTCCAAGACTTATTTGTATTGCATATTTTTCATTTAAACCAATTGATATAACTGTTACCATTATGGCAAAACAGACAATTGGCAAAATATAACTTAGAAGTATTGGCAAAAACACCTTGTGTTTTTTTATCCCTTGAGAAAGATATTCTTTTACTTCATGTTTAGCCTGAATATTTTCGTCATCTTTGGATTGCTTTATAATTTTTGCTATATTAAAAATTGAAGCTTTTATACGAGAAAGAGGAAAGCCTATATCTTCTAACATACCATCTGCAAGTTTTTTTATAAATAGTTTGATTTCTTTATAAACTCTCTTTAAGTATCTGTAAAGAGTATAACTTACATTTCTTACTTTCTTTAACACCAGCAAAACTGTAAGTTCTGCTGTATATCCTAATCTATAAAATATTGTAACAAAAAATTTATTAACGCCATCTTTTGTTACTTCATCTTTATTATATTTTTTAAAAAGTTTAACTAGTGTTGATTTATCTTTTTTTGCCGCTTCGCTTTCATTTTTGCGCTTTATTGGCATCAGTTCAACCCCTTTTCTTAAAATTGCGTACTATTTCATTTTAAGTACATTACACGATTATACACAATTTAAGCTGTTTTTTCAAGAAAAACGAAGTTATTTAAATAAATATGCAAGTATTGTTCAAATTTTATCTATATTTTCCCCACAATATATTCCATATCTTCCGGAATTTGAGAATTTACGACAATATTTTTATTATTATATGGACTTACAAATGAAACCTGTCTGCAATGCAGCGCATGTCTTTTTATATCATACATATTTCCTCCATACAAATCATCACCTGCCAAAGAATACCCAAGATAAGAAAAATGTACTCTTATTTGATGAGTTCTTCCAGTATGTAATTTTATATCAAGCAAAGAATACTTATCATTTTGTTTTACAACATCGTATTCTGTTTTTGCATATTGTCCGTCACTTCTTACACATCTGGTAATAATAGAATCCGTTTTTCTTGCAATTGGAAGTTCTATAATTCCATGTTTATTCTGCACTTTACCATGCACAATAGCTGTGTATATTTTATCTACACCACCTTTAAGCTTTTCCGCTGTATGTGCATCAAGAGCTATTACCACAAGACCAGATGTATTCTTATCAAGACGATTTATTGCTCTGAATATGTGATTTTCTCCTTTGTTTTTCCAATATCCACAAAAAGCATTTGCAAGTGTATCTTTTGGATGATTAAAAGAAGGATGAACCGGCATATAATAGGGCTTATCAACAACCATACAACAAGGGTCTTGATATACAATATTTATAGGAATATCTTGTGGAATTACTGTACTTTTATCTGTATTTTCTTGACGGTCCCAAGCATTAACTGTAATTTTTTCTCCACTTTTTATTACATAATTTGTGTTTTGCTTTACCCCATCAACCAAAATTCCATCTGGCAAAAATTTAAGTTTTTTTATAAGAGCAAGACTTATCCCTTCTTTTCTCAAAAAAGTATTAAGTGTCTGCCCTTCATCTGACTTATTAACTTTAAAATTTAATATCATAATTTAATATGCTATTCCTTGTATTTTCATTGCCTCACAAACTTTTTCAAATCCTGCAATGTTTGCACCTGCAACAAGATTTTTACCATCAGAATATTTCTGGCTTGTTCTATATACTGTATCAAATATATTTTCCATAATATCTTTAAGTTTTTTATCAACTTCTTCAAAAGTCCAAGATAATCTCAAGCTATTCTGACTCATTTCTAAACCACTTGTAGCAACTCCTCCTGCATTACTTGCTTTGCCTGGTGCATAAGCAATATCACTATTAAGAAAAACTTCTATTGCTTGTGGTGTACTTGGCATATTTGCACCTTCTGCAACGGCAATACAACCATTTTCAACAAGTGATTTTGCTCCGTTTTCATCAAGCTCATTTTGTGTTGCACATGGCAATGCAATATCACATTTAACTGTCCAAATTTTACTGCAATCATCGTTATATTCTGCTTTTGGATATTTTTCTATGTATTCTTTTATTCTTTCACGTTTAATTTCTTTTATTTCTTTTATTAAATCTAAATCAATACCATTTTCATCATATATATACCCTGATGAATCACTCATCGCAACAACTGTTGCACCAAGCTGTTGTGCTTTTTCTGCTGCATATACAGCAACATTACCACTTCCTGAAACGATAACTCTTTTACCATCAAAGCTTGTATTTTTTAAAGTTTTAAGCATTTTCTGTGTAAAGTAGCAAAGCCCGTATCCTGTTGCCTCTGTTCTGCCAAGTGAACCACCAAATTCCAGTGCTTTACCAGTAAGAACACCAGTAAACTCATTTGCAAGGCGTTTGTATTGACCATATAGATAGCCAACTTCTCTTTTACCTACTCCAATATCTCCGGCAGGAACATCTGTAAACTGACCTATATGACGATACAACTCTGTCATAAAGCTTTGACAAAATCTCATAATTTCCATATCACTTTTACCTTTTGGGTCAAAGTCACTGCCACCTTTACCTCCACCCATAGGTAAACCTGTAAGGGAATTTTTAAATGTCTGTTCAAAACCTAAGAATTTTATAACACTTGCATTTACTGTTGGATGAAAACGCAATCCACCTTTATATGGTCCAATTGCACTGTTAAACTGACAGCGATAACCTGTATTTACATGAACTTTACCATTGTCATCAACCCATGATACTCTAAATGTTATCATTCTTTCTGGCTCAACTATTCTTTCTAATATACCCAATTTTTCAATACTAGAATCTTTCTCCACTACTGGTTCCAATGTTTCCAACACTTCCAAAGCTGCTTGTAAAAATTCCTTTTCATATGGATATTTTTTCTCAATTGAATTATACACTGTTTTAACATAATTATTTTTTATCATTATACTACCTCATAATAAGAGTTTAAATTTTATTATAGTATATAACAAACTTAATTATTTATAAAGTTTTTTTATAAAATAATAGTTTACCATTGAATATTATATTTATATGTGTTAAACTATTTTTCTAGGATAGGAGTTGATTATATGAATTTTTGTCCAAATTGTGGCTCTAAATTAGAACCAGGTGTTTCTTACTGTCACAACTGTGGCAATAAAGTTAACACCACACAAAATGCAAACACTAATAGCCAAAGTGGTAATAAAAGCAAGCTTGTTTCTTGTATTTTAGGCATATTCCTTGGTAGTCTCGGAATACATAATTTTTACCTTGGATATACAGGGAAAGCCGTAGCTCAGCTACTTATGTTTGTGTTTTGGCTTGGTTTTTTTAGTTTCATTTGGGGTATTATAGATACAATAAGAATTTTTATTGGCAATATTTCAACTGATGCAGACGGAAATTATTTAGTAGACAATATTTAATGTGTTAAAATATGAGTAACCCAGACGGCAGCGTGTAGTTTTCTACATGAGGAAAGTCCGGGCTTTACAGGGCAAGGGTAGCTGATAACGTCAGCCGAGGGCGACCTTAGGGAAAGTGCAACAGAAAATTACCGCCTGATATTTCAGGTAAGGATGAAAAGGTGAGGCAAGAGCTCACCAGCGTATAGGAGACTATACGGCTGTGTAAACCCTACCCAAAGCAACACCCGACAGTAAAGCATATGCGCCCTGCAGCTTTCAGGAGGTGGCTAGAGCTATAAGGCAACTTATAGTCGAGATAGATTGTCGTCTAATACAGAACCCGGCTTATGGTTTGCTCATTTTTTATAAAAACAACAGGCAGTCAGCTTTTGCTGGCTGCCTTTTTTTGTATTTTTATACTTTTCCTTGTGCTGCAAGATTTTGCCATTGTCCGTACAACATATTCCATGTTTTAGCCCCAACAACACCATCTTGTGAAAGTCCAAATTGTTTTTGAAATGCTATAACTGCCGTCCTAGTCATTGGTCCATATTTAGCATCAACATTTATAAATGGGATAGATGTATAAGTTTTTCCTACACCATTAAGCCAGTTTTGTATTTTTGAAACATTTATGCCAGTGCTTCCAACTCTTAATGGTGTGCCAGGATAAACATCCTGTTCTGGAGGCGTAGCCGGTGGAACTGTAACACCAGTTTTTATACCTTGATATATGTCATACATCTTTATCCATGTAACTTCTCCAACAATACCATCTTGTGCAATGTTAAAATATCTTTGAAATAGTTTTACTGATTTTTCTGTCTTCTCACCAAATATTCCATCTATTGTAACTGGCAATATAGAATTGACATATACTGCTGTTTGATTTAAGTAAAATTGAATAATTTGAACTTGTAAACCCCTGTCTCCTCTTTTAACAGCATATCCTGGATATGAGCCATCATCGATTGATAAACCTTCACTTGTTAGCTGAGCCAGTCTTTTCACTGAAACATATATATATGAAATTTTATACCATGTCTGTTTTCCAACCACACCGTCAGCATTAAGTTTAAATATTGTTTGAAATCTCTTTACAGCAGATGTCATATCTGCCCCAAAAATGCCATTTGCTCTCACTTTTGTTATAGAAGGGTAATCATCTGCAATTCTGTTCAATTGTGCCTGTATAGTCCTTACATCCTCTCCTACTGAGCCTTCTTTCAATGGTGTTCCAGAATAGGAAACAGGAATAGATGTTATATTATCACTTTCTTTAATACTTATATTATTACCGTAATACTTTCTTAAAATACTTAATGCACTCATACCGTTATCAGCATCGTATTTACTTCCCCATTGGCTCATACCTTTACATGTAACAATTTTACCATCGCAATACTCTGCAAAAAATGGGTCTATTCTTCCCTCTTTAACGATATATTCATTAAATATTTCATCAACAATTTTATCTGTCCTACTGAATGTGCTTCCGTTATGAACATACTTCTGGTCATAACTTGGTGAATTTGTAATATTAAAATTATACCCTCTAGACGGATACCATTCCGTAAAAATTCTATTTAATACAAACGAAATCTGTGCATAAATATTCGCTCTCAATGCTTGCTCCGGCCATGTTGGATAAATTTCACTTGCTGCAACACTTTTTAAATATGTTCTAAATGGAACTATTACATTTTGTGCTGATGAATTTGGTGCTCCTAGATGAACAGTTATATTTTGAGGTATAACAACCCTTTGCAAAACTCTGTTGGTTCCCACCTTGTCATAACCTTCCGGTCTATATAGCTTCGGTGGTTCTTCTCTTACTGTTGTAAGTTCAAAATTACTGCCATAGTCCAAAGGTCTTGCAAGCATATCTATTTCTTGTAATGTTAATTCACCTTCAAAAACCTGAACACCTATTGCTTCAGCTTGTATATAATTGTCTGCATTTACTATTATGTTATACATTTTGCATGGTAAATTTGTACTTTTTTCATTAAGAGAAATATCTTTAGGTACCGTTGGCAATGATATGATAGGTGTTAATCCATCTGCATTTGTAATCACTGTTTTTTCTTCAAGAAAAAGGGTGCTATTACTTTCTATAATAAATATTTCAACATTCTTAAGTGGCAAAATCATCTGTGTTGTTATTCTGACCTGTAAAAAACCTGTTGCCATTTCAAATTACTCCTTTTGTATTTTTATTTTATACTATGCACAGACCTTATTTTTGACACAAAAAAAGGAAGTAAGCTATATACTTACTTCCTTTTAGATACAATCAATTATTAAATTACAACAAATCTTTTTTGGTTTATAAAAGGCCATCATTCATCGATGTGATTGCTGTATCTTAATAAGCGACTGCTTAAACAATTTTATTTTACTATACTTACACCATATTTTTCAATATGGAATAAAAAAATTGTTCTATTTAACAAGAATTTAACAAATAATTGTACAAATTATACTATTAAGGTATACATTTTTATTATAAAATGAAACCTCCCTTTATAAAGGGAGGTTTGGTTGGGATAGATGGATTCGAACCATCGGAATGACGGAGTCAAAGTCCGTTGCCTTACCGCTTGGCGATATCCCATTAAATGGGGTGGAAGATGGGATTCGAACCCACGGTCTCCAGTGCCACAAACTGGCGCTTTAACCAACTAAGCTACATCCACCATACAAATGGTGCGCCTGAAGAGACTCGAACTCCTGACCCACTGCTTAGAAGGCAGTTGCTCTATCCACCTGAGCTACAGGCGCAAACCTTATTGCTTGATTATAATACCATACCTACCAGCAGAAGTCAAGCAAATTTTTCATTTTTTTTTCAATATTTTTTATTTTATTTTTAAATAAATATTTAATGTCATTTTATAT
>JAHHUE010000017.1 GCA_020024155.1 Oscillospiraceae bacterium
ATATATAATACATATTAAAATTTTATGAATTCATATTATAAAATAATATGGTGTTTAATATAAAGCTATTTAGTGGTACAATATAAATTACTAAATATGTTATGGAGAAAAAAGTGAAACTTATTATTGCTGAAAAACCAGAACTTGCCAAAGCTATTGCAGCGGCTATATGCCCAAAACCATCCTTTAACAGAGATGGTAGTATTTTGTGTGGAGAATATACTGTAATTTCTGCTTTTGGTCATTTATTTAAGCTTAAACAGCCAGAAGAATACGATATAAATCTTAAAAAGTGGAGAAAAGAAGATTTGCCTATATTTTTTAACAATTGGCAGATTGTGCCTTCTCAAGATAAAATAGGCAGAGTAAATGTAATAGGCAATTTGTTAAAACAAACTGATTTTGTTATACATGCAGGTGACCCTGATGATGAAGGACAACTTCTAATAGATGAAATATTGGAGTATTTTGACTATAAAGGCACTGTTATGCGTTTATCTACAAATGACAACAACCCTGAATATATAAGAAAACAACTTAATAAAATGGAAGATAATAAACTTCATTTGCCTAATGGATACTCTGCAAGGGCAAGAAGTGTTGCAGATTTTATAGTTGGTATAAATTATTCAAGATTTTTTACACTTTCAAATAGAACAAGAGATTTAATGAATGTGGGACGAGTTCAAACTCCAACACTTGGGCTTGTAGTTGCAAGAGATATGCAAATAGAAAGCCATAAAAAGACCTGTTATTATGAGCTATATATTGATTTTAACGGTGAGTTAGATGGAGTAAGAGCCAAATTTTATCCTAACCCTAATAGTCCTATTCTTGACGAAAATGGAAAAGTTTTGGATAAATCTATGCTTGAAAGAACCTTATCGTATTTAAAAAAGCAGACACTTGATGTGAAAATTGAAAAAACAAATGCAAAAGAAAAGCCACCACTTCCGTTTAATCAGGTTGAGCTACAAACATATTGTGGTAATAAATTTGGATATTCTTTGGAACAAACAAGTAAAGCTGCACAAGATTTGCGTGAAATATACAAAGCTATAACTTATAATCGTTCTAGCAGTAGATACCTTAATGAAGAGCATTATAAAGATGCTCCAAGAGTTGTAAGCAGTGTACTGAGCATAACAGGATTAGATATTCCAATTCTTGATTTAGGTATAAAATCTTCTTGTTTCCGTAAAGTTAAAGAGCCTCACCACGCTATAATACCAACTGGTACAAAAGTGGATTTGGAAAAGCTGTCAGAAGTTCAGAAAAACGTATATTTGTCTATATGTGTGTTTTATTTGGCACAATTTATGCCAGAGGCAGTGGATTTAAAGACAACATTAACTGTGCCACTTAAAAATAACAATATGATAAAAGCTCAAAGCTATTTATGCAAAGAACAAGGATGGAGAAGTTATTTTAAAGAGAAAAATACAGAAGAAACACCACTTGATAAAATTCCGGCAGGCGAATATAAAGTTAATGTTGTAAATGGTGAAATAAAAGAAGTTGAAACAAAGCCACCAAAAAGATATACAGAAATAACTCTTAATAAGGATATGACAAGCGTTGCTAAATATGTAAAAGACCCAGAAATAAAAGAGTTGTTGTTAAGAAAAGATAAAGACAGCGATAAAGATAAAGGTTCAATTGGAACAGAAAGTACAAGAACTTCAATTATTACAAATCTTATATCAAGGGGATATATAGAGAAAAAAGGTAAAAATCTTATATCCACCAAGAAAGGTAGAGAGCTTTACAGCTGTTTACCAGATGAAATAAAAAAACCTGATATGACAGCTAAGTGGTGGGCTATACAGGAAAAAATAAAGGAAAATGAAGCTACACCACAAGATTTATATAATGATGTACTTGAAACTGTAAATAAAATAATTTCTCAAAAATATTCTTTTGCAATTGGAAAATCAAAATTTGAAAATGAAGTTCCATATAAAGATATGATTGTTGGAGTTTGTCCAAGATGTAAAGGAGAAATTTTGGAAAATTCTAAAGGGTTTAGCTGTATAAATTGGCAACAACCACATAATTGCAAATTTGTTATATGGAAAGAGCCACTTCAATTTAAAGAAATGGGGCTTATTATAACAAAAGAAAATGCAAAAGATTTACTTTTGGGAAAAAGTACAGTTGCAAAAACAAAAGAAAGAGCTGTTGTAATAAAATTAGATGACAGCGAAAAAGGTCAATATGGAGCAAAAATTATTATAGATAATGAAAATAATATAAAAGAAGAAATAACACAAATAACACTTTAAGCTATGATTTTTCCGGTAACAAATTTATGTTATCGGAAAAATTTTTTTATATTATTATTTATTGTAAAAACTTGTAACAAAATGTCAGAAAACCTTTTAAAATAGAGACTTTAGTATAAATTATTTTGTGAATTTTTATTTGGGTATATTGCAATTAAAATCTATATATGGTATTATTTTTATATGAAAGTGGGTAAAAGTGGGTAATTGTGGACAAGTTTCCACATAAGTGAAAAAACATACTTTTATATGACTTTGTGAAAGGGGAGTATATTATGCTGTTTGGCAGATACGAATATTCAGTTGACGCAAAAAGCAGAGTGAACTTCCCTTCTAAACTTCGTGCTGAAATGGGCGAAACTTTCTATATAACCAAATGGCTTGATGGCTGTATTATTGGTTATGCAGAAAAAGAATGGATGCGTATTGCAGAAATTCTAAAAGAAAAATCTATGGTTAAAACGCGTGATATTCAAAGAATGCTTTATGCAAACGCAATGGATGTTACACCAGATAAACAAGGCAGAATATTATTGCCTCAATATCTTAAAGCTCACGCCAATATAACTAAAGATGTAATTATCATAGGCGCCGGAAATCATATCGAAATATGGGACAAGGCCAGCTATGAAGAAAAAGAAAATAGTATGGATTTTGCCGACATTGAACAGGCAATGGAAGAACTGGAGTTTTAAAATGAGTGAATTTAGCCATAAATCAATAATGTTGTCTCAATGTATAGAAGGGCTTAACATTAAACCTGATGGAATATATGTAGACGGTACATGTGGTGGAGCTGGTCACTCAAAAGAAATTGCAAAGTGTCTTACAACTGGTATGCTTTATGGTTTGGACCAAGACCCTGATGCAGTGGCTGTGGCAACAGAAAGACTCAAAGGACTTCCGGCAAAAGTTATACAGACTAATTTTAGACAAGCTAAATATGCTCTTGCAAAAGAGGGCGTAGAAAAAATAGATGGCGTTTTGCTTGATCTTGGTGTTTCAAGTTATCAGCTTGATACAGCAGAAAGAGGTTTTAGCTATAACGCAGACGCTTTTCTTGATATGAGAATGTCAAAAGAAGGACCAACAGCAGCAGACCTTGTAAATAATCTTTCTATTCAGGAAATTACGGATATTTTACGAGATTATGGCGAAGAAAAATTTGCTTATGGAATAGCCAAAAAAATTGTTGCATACAGAGAAAATACACCGATTACAACAACTACTCAGTTAAGTGAAATTGTAAACAGTGCATATCCAGCAGCAGAAAGAAGAAAAAGTAAAAATCCTTCAAGAAAAACATTTCAGGCTTTAAGAATTGCAGTTAATGATGAACTTGGCGCACTTAAAGATGCTTTGGAAGAAATGTTTGAAATGCTTAATTCAGGTGGCAGAATGTGTATTATAACATTCCATTCGTTAGAGGACAGAATAGTAAAGCAGTATTTTAAAGAGCTTACTATATCTTGTACATGTCCTAAGGAATTGCCTATATGCGTTTGCGGAGGAAAGGCGAAAGGTAAACTTATTACAAGAAAACCTATTGAGCCAGATGAACAGGAACAAGAAGAAAATCGCAGAAGCAGAAGTGCTAAACTGCGAATTATAGAAAAATTGTAAAGGATAGAAGAAAAAATGGACTTACAAAATGTTGCATACGACTTGTCTATTTATGATACTCAAGTAGAGAAAAGAGAAAAAGAAGAACAGAAACATCAAGCAAAAGTTATAAAAATTAAGAACAAGCGCACATTTAAAAATATTGTTAATATTATGTCCATAGCAGTTATTGTAAGTTTAGTTATAGGCGTTATTTACACCAATGCTGAAATTACTCAAACAGCTAACAGTATAGAAAAAGTTAAAAATTCTATAACTGAAATTGAAAGTGAAAAGGCATATTTGGAGTTTACCCTTGAAAGTAAAATGACTCTCAATGAAGTAGAAGATTATGCAGTTGGTGTTCTTGGAATGGTAAAAATGGATTCTTCACAATTGGAATATGTGGAGATTGAAAATGAAAATAAAATTGAAAAAAACGATGATAATTTGACAGACAAAATAGAGAAGGCAGTGCAGCCAGTTTTGTCATATTTTAAACCATAAAAAAATATACATAACATTAAAGGGTTTACAATATCGTAAACCCTTATTGTTCTATTATAAGCAGTGCAATTTTTTGTAAAATGAGGTCGTAAATAGTGAGCAAAAAACCAATGAAACCACAAAATAGAGTTACTAGATCTATGGTAATACGTTCTAAAATTGTTATATTAGTATTTATGCTTTTTTGTGTATTTATTGTTTCCAATATGGTAAATGTGCAGATAGTAAATTATGAGGAATATAAAGCCAAAGCATCTTCTGTTCAATTAAGAGATACAAAAATTTCCCCAAAACGAGGCACAATTTATGATGCCAATATGAAAGTTCTTGCACAAAGTGCAACAGTGTGGACAGTTTTTGTTTCTCCTGCTGACAGTAAACCTGAGCAGCATGAAATGATTGCTGCAAAACTTGAAGAAATTCTTGGCGTTGAAAAACAAAAAACTTTGGATAAATTGAAAAAAACTAGTAGTTATTATGAGGTTATACAGTATAAAATTGATAAACCAGAAGCAGATGCAATAAGAAAATTTTGCTCAGAAGAAAAAATTCTTGGTGTTAACCTTATGGAAGACTATAAGAGATATTATCCTTACGGAGATTTTGCTGCAACAATACTTGGTTTTTGTGGAACAGATAACCAAGGTCTTGCAGGTCTTGAAAGTTTTTATAATGAAGAGCTTACAGGTATTCAAGGCAGAATTATCTCTGCTAAAAATGGGTTGGGTCTTGATATGGGATACCAGTATGAAGAGCTTAATGCTGCTCGTAATGGATATAGCCTTGTCACAACAATAGATGAAACTATACAGCATTTTCTTGAACGCAGTCTTTCAAGTAAAGTTATAGATTATAATGTTCAACACCGTGCAGTTGGTATTGTAATGGACGTAAAAACAGGTGCGATATTGGCAATGAGTACAAAGCCAGATTTTGACCCTAACGAACCGTTTACAATACATGACCCAAAGGTTGCAGAAGCTATTGCCGCTATTACTGATGAAACTGAAAAAAATAACGCTATAAGCCAAGCAAGACAATCACAGTGGAGAAATAAAGCAGTATCAGACTTGTACGAACCTGGTTCGGTTTTTAAAATTGTAACTGCTGTTTCTACTTTGGACTCTGGTGTGGCTACAACACATACAAGTTTTAACTGTAAAGGTTATGTTGAAATTGGTGGTTGGCGTATAAAATGTAATCAGCGTTCCGGACACGGCGTGTTGTCCTTTGAACAGGCTTTGATGAACTCCTGTAATCCTGCGTTTATAGATATGGGTCAGCGTATGGGTATAGAAACATTTGTTGATTATTTTGAATCATTTGGCCTTTCAGAAAAAACAGGTATAGATTTACCAGGTGAGCAAAAAAGTCTTACTTATACTGCTAAAACTATGACAGAAACAAGTTTGGCAAGTAACTCTTTTGGTCAGACTTTTAAAATCACACCAATACAAATGATTACAGCAGTTGCAACTGCTGTTAACGGTGGTCAATTGGTTCAACCGCATATAGTATCAAAATTAGTTGATGAAGACGGAAATATGGTTAAAGACCTTACACCAGAACCAAAAAGACAGGTAATAAGCGAAGAAGTAAGTAAACAAGTTTGTGAAATGCTTTATAAAAACGGTAACACAGAAGAAGGTCATGGTAAACACGCTTATGTTGCAGGATACCGTGTTGGTGGTAAAAGTGGTACTAGTGAAAAATTGGATACTGAAATGGATGATGACTATATCGCTTCATTTGTTGGTGTTGCACCTTGTGATGACCCAGAAATAGCAATTCTTATATTCTTTGATGAACCAAGAACAACAACATATTATGGTGGCCCTCTTGCTGGTCCTGTTGTTGGTGAACTTATGGGCGAAATCTTGCCATATTTAGGCGTAGAACCAAAATATACAGAATCAGAAAAAGCAAATATAAGTGTATATGTTCCATCAGTTGAAGGTAAAGACCTTACAGATGCAAGGGTACAATTGCAACGTAGTGGTTTTTTGGTAAAAGTTGTTGGTAGTGGCAGCACTGTTGTGTCACAATTCCCAACAAATGTAAATAAAGTGCAAAAAGGTAGCACAGTTATACTTTATACAGACACTCAAATGGAAAATGTTATGGTTACTATGCCACAACTTATAAATCAATCTCCATCACAAGCAGAAAGCGTGCTTAAAGGTCTTGGGTTAAATGTAGATATGTTGGGAGTGTCAAGCAGTAATGCAAGAGCTATTGTTTCTGCTCAAGATATACCAGCCGGAGATAAAATTCCTATGGGTACTGTTGTAAAACTTACATTATCAGATACAGGCGATTTTGAATAATAAGGAGTAATTATGGACGCATTGACTTTGTTAAAAGAAATTAAATATGAAGGAACTGTAAAAAACTGTGACATAAATTTTGTTACAGACGATTCCAGAAAAGTTTGCAAAGGTTGTGCGTTTGTATGTAGCAAAGGTGCAAATTTTGATGGACACTCATTTGCTGAAAAAGCTGTTGAACTTGGTGCAAGTCTTATTGTTGCAGAACATGATACTGGTGTTGAAAATCAAATTATAGTTGAGAACTCTAAAAAAGCGTATGCTTTATTATGTGGTAATTTGTTTGATAATCCTGCCAGAAAAATGAAAATGATAGGTATAACAGGCACAAACGGAAAAACAACATCCACATACCTTATAAAAAATATACTTGAACAACAAGGTAAAAAAGTTGGTCTTATTGGTACAATAAAAAATATGATTGACCAACAGGATATACCGGCAAAATACACAACTCCTCAAGCTTATGAACTTAATGTTCTTTTAAATCAAATGTACAAAACTGGTTGTGAGTATGTTGTAATGGAAGTTTCAAGTATGGCTCTTGTTCAGCATAGACTTTATGGTATAAATTTTGATGTTTCAATTTTTACAAACCTTACTCAGGACCATCTTGATTATCATAAAACTATGGAGCAATACTTTAAAGCAAAGTGTATACTTTTAGATAATAGCAAAAATGTTGTTGTTAATATTGATGATGAATACGGTAAAAGAATAAGCCAAGAATATAAAAATAAAGAACAAAATGTTATAACTTTTTCAATTAACGATGACGAAGCAGATTTTACAGCCAAAAATGTTCAGCTTACTGGAACAAGTTCAAAATTTGTTATGGTAAGTAAAGATACAATAAATCGTGTAGAATTTCCAATGCCTGGTGCATATTCAGTTCATAATGCAATGGGGGCTGCTATCGCTTGCAATTGCCTTGGATTTGACTTAGGTAATATTTGCGAAAGCTTAAAAAATTCATCTGGCGTAAAGGGAAGATGTGAAGTTTTGGTCAAAGAACCATTTACAGTTATATGTGACTATGCACATACACCTGATGGACTTGAAAATGTGTTGAGTGGTATCAAACCTTTTGCAACCAACAGACTTGTGGTTTTGTATGGTTGTGCAGGTGAAAGAGACCCTAAAAAACGTATAATTATGACTAATGCAGTAATCAAATATGCTGATTTTGCAGTTCTTACAAGTGATAATCCAAGAGGGGAAGACCCATGGAAGATTTTAGATGATGCAAAAGAACCACTTATTGAAAATGATATACCTCATATTATAGAGGTGGATAGAAGAAAAGCAATAAAAATGGCTTTGGATTTGCTTGAATCTGGTGATATCCTTATTATGTGTGGTAAGGGACATGAAGATTATCAAGTAATTGATAAGGTAACTTTATATCTTGATGAGCATCAGATTGTAAAAGAATATATGAGAAAAAGGAATGAGAAATAAGTGGAAAAAGTTTATTTATCCCAGCTTTTAAAAAATATAACAGTACCTAAAAATGATTGCATAGTTTCATCTGTTGAAGTGGATTCAAGAAAAATACAGAAAAACAGTGTTTTTCTTGCAATAAAAGGCGAAAGAGTTAACGGCGAAGATTATGCGAAAAGTGCAATTGAAAAAGGTGCATGTTTTGTAATTTCAGAAAATTACCTTGAAGGTGTACCGGCAGAAATGCAATATCAAGTTGAAAATATACTTGATGCAAGCATAGCATTAGGTGCAGCTTTTAGAAGTTTATATGACCTTGATGTTATAGGCGTTACAGGCAGTGTTGGTAAAACAAGTACAAAAGATTTTATTTATACTGCACTTTCTCCTTTTGCAAAAACAGTTAGAAGTCTTGGAAATCATAATAACGAGATTGGTATGCCACAGACTATTTTTACTTTTACAAAAGATGATAAATTTGCAATATTAGAAATGGGAATGGCTGATTTTAATGATGTTCACAAACTTTCTGTTGCTGCAAAACCAAAATATGCAGTTGTCTCATGCATAGGTGTAAGTCATCTTGAAAGAATGAAAACACAGGAAAATATTCTTAAAGCAAAGCTTGAAATTTGTGACGGTATGCCAAAAGACGGTGTACTTGTTTTAAATGGAGATGATAAATTTTTAAGTAAAGCAGAGATTAAAAATCCACTTAATGTTAAATATTTTGCAATTGAAAATAAAAATGCTGATATTGTTGCAGAAAATATTGTGCAAAATGGTTTTTCTACAAGCTTTACAATTTTTGATAAAAAAAATGGCAAGATAGAGTGTACAATTCCAACAGTGGGACTTCATAATGTTATGAATGCTTTGTCCGCATATACAGTTGTTACATCAATGGGATTTGATGCACATAAAACAGCAGAAAATCTTGGCGAATATGTTCCAAGTGGAATGCGACAAAAAGTTGTTGAAAATAACGGAATTTCATTTATAGAAGATTGCTATAATGCCAGTCCGGATAGTATGCGTGCAGCTGTAAATACAGTTTGTGCAATTGCAAAAGGCAGAAAAATCTGTGTATTTGGCGATATGTTTGAACTTGGGGAAAATTCTTCAGAGATGCATTTTTCTGTTGGAGAATATGCAAAAAATAATGGTATAGATATTATGCTTTGTGCTGGAGAACAAGCAAAAAATATATGTAGGGCTTTTGGTGAAAATAGTTTTCATTTTGAAACAAAACAAGAGCTTTGCGAGTATTTAAAAAGTATCATGCACAAAGGTGATACAGTTGTTTTTAAAGCCAGCAGAGGTATGGCATTTGAAGAAATAATAAACATGATTTATTAATTACGGGAGTTATTATGGTTAGAATATCTTTTTTGATAGCTACATTTTCAGCATTTTTAGTTACAGCGTTAAGTGGATATGTATTTGTTCCATGGTTGAAAAAACTTAAATACGGACAGACAATAAATGATGTTGGTCCAACATGGCATCAAAAAAAACAAGGTACACCAACTATGGGTGGAATAATGTTTTTTGTTGGAACAATTGTTGGTGTTTTAGGCGGATATTTGTTCTTAATTTCAAATTCTGATGAATTTATGGGCGAAATGGTTAATAATCAAGGCATTAGTTTGTTTATAAGTGTAACCACAGCTCTTGCTTTTGGATTTATTGGACTTATTGATGACTATATAAAAATTGTTAAGAAAAGAAATCTTGGACTAACAGAAAAACAAAAACTTGTTTTGCAGTTTTTAGTTACAATTGTATTTTTAGTTGGACAGTACTACATAGGACATCTTCATACTTATGTAAATGTTCCGTTTGTTGGACAAATTGACCTTGGTATTTTTTACTATCCAATAGTGTTTATGGGTATAACATTTATGGTTAATGCTGTGAATTTGACAGATGGTATTGATGGACTTTGTTCAAGTGTTACTTTTGTTGTTGCACTTACATTTTTGATGATTTCTGCATCATACGGCTTTTACACAAACAGTATTTTTGCAGCAAGTCTTGCAGGTGCATTGGGCGGATTCTTAGTATGGAATTTCTATCCTGCAAAAGTATTTATGGGCGATACCGGAAGTATGTTCCTTGGTGGTAGTGTTGTTGCTATGGCGTGGGCTATAAACTGTCCTGAAATACTTGTTCTTATTGGTATCGTATATACTTGCGAAGCTATGAGTGTTGTTATACAGGTTACTTACTTTAAGCTCACTCACGGTAAAAGAATTTTTAAAATGAGTCCTATTCATCATCACTATGAAATGAGTGGATGGAGTGAGGTTAAAATTGTTACAGTATTTTCTTTTGTAGCAGTTATATTTGGCTTTTTGTCATATCTTTATATGTATATGTGTTAATAAATTTTCCCAAGGAGTATATAAGTGGAAAAAGAAAAGGTTAAAAACAAGAAATTTAATATAAAAAATTTTTTTCGCTTTGCAGAAAACGGAACCAGTGTTGATATGGTACTTTTGGTAATTACATTGGTTTTGGTTGCTTTTGGCTTGATAATGCTTTATTCTGCAAGTTATGTTGTTGGTATATATCGTAAGCATGATAGTATGCACTATATAAAAGACCAAATTGTATTTGCTATTGTAGGCGTAACCGTTATGATTATTGCATCAAAGGTTGATTACAGAATTTTTCTCAGATATGATAAATTATTGATGATATTGACTTATGCATTGTTAATAATTGTTCTTTTTATGCCTGAATTTAAAGGTGTAAAAAGATGGATTGTTATACCAAAAGTTGGTTCTTTCCAACCATCTGAAATAGCAAAGTTTACAATAATAGTTGTTTTTGCAAAGATGATACAAGAACAAGGAATCAGAAAAATGAAAACACTTAGATATGGTGTTTTTCCATTTGGTTTGATAATTGGTTCTATTGCTTTATTTATGGTTTTGGAACCTCATCTTTCTGGTACTGTAATTATTGTTTGTATTGGCGCAATAATGATGTTTGTTGGTGGTACAGATATAAAATGGTTCTTATTGGGTGCAGGGCTTATTGTTGTTTGTATTGTAGGTGCAGTTGTTATGTTTCCTGACCTTGTGCCTTATGCAGAAAGCCGTATTGTTGCGTGGAGACATCCTGAACTTGACCCTGCTGGAAGTGGATATCAAAGTTATCAAAGTCTGTTGGCAATAGGCAGTGGTGGATTATTTGGCCTTGGACTTGGAAACAGCAGACAAAAACATCTTTTGCTGCCTGAGCCACAAAATGACTTTATATTTTCTGTTATTTGTGAAGAACTTGGATTTGTTGGCGGTATGATTGTTGTTATTCTATTTTTGATTTTATTTATTAGAGGTATATATATAGCATCAAAAGCAAAAGATAAATTTGGGTCATTGCTTGTTCTTGGTGTTATATGTCAAATAACATTACAGGCATTTTTAAACATTGCTGTTGCAACAAATACAATACCAAATACAGGTATCAGTTTGCCATTCTTCTCAGAAGGTGGTACAAGTTTGCTTATGCTTTTGGGTGAAATGGGGATTGTTCTGTCTGTTTCCCGATATGCAAATATTGAAAAAGGAGAATAGATATGAATGTTATAATTGCAGCAGGTGGTACAGCCGGACACATAAATCCAGGTCTTGCTATTGCTGAAAAAATAAAAAAAGAAAATCCTAGTGCAAACATAATGTTTGTTGGCAGAAAACAAGGAATGGAATATAAACTTGTTACACAATCCGGATACAAATTTAGTCACATGGAAGTAACAGGATTTCAAAGAAGTTTTTCTCCTGAAAATATTAAAAGAAACTTTATTACAGTTAAAAATTTGCTTACTGCAAATAAAGCTGCTGACAAAATTTTAAATGAATTTAAACCAGACCTTGTTATTGGTACAGGGGGGTATGTTTCTGGGCCAATTGTTCAAAGAGCAGCAAAAAGAAAAATAAAAACTGCTTTACATGAGCAAAATGCTTTTGCAGGTGTAACTAATAAGATACTTTCTAAAAAAGTTGATAAAGTTTTTGTTGCAACTGAAAAGGCATCAAAATATATGGCATTTCCTGAAAGATGTATAGTTTGTGGAAATCCTGTAAGAGAAGAAATTAAAAAAGCTGATGTTAAATCAGCAAAAAAAGAAATTGGTGCAGAAGGCAAGCTTGTTGTCTTATCATTTGGTGGGAGTCTTGGTTCAGCTGCAATAAACAAAGCAATGCAGGAGTTGGCTTTACATAATAAAGATAGACAGGACATTATTCATCATCATGTTGTTGGAAGATATGATGATGGAAACTTTAAGAAATTTCTTCAAGAAAATAAGATTGATAATCCAGAAAAGATTGTTGTGCATGAATACCTATATGACATTGCCAAGTATATGGCAGCAGCAGATATTATAATTTGCCGTTGTGGTGCGTTAACAATTGCAGAAATTAGCTGTATGGGCAAAGCATCAATACTCATTCCGTCACCAAATGTTGCAGAAAATCATCAGTATTACAATGGTAAAGTTCTTTCTGATATAGATGCAGCTATTTTGATTGAAGAAAAAGATTTAAACCAAAAATCAATTATAGAAAACTTTGAAAAATTATAT
The DNA here is from genome assembly GCA_020024155.1 of Oscillospiraceae bacterium. GTDB lineage: Bacteria > Bacillota > Clostridia > Oscillospirales > Ruminococcaceae > RGIG3102. The sequence goes on from JAHHUE010000017.1 coordinate 12,762, forward strand.
AATAATCCACAGCTTATAAAAGAAATGGGATATAAAGCAAAACAGGCTTATAATTTGGATTGTGTTGATATAATTTACAATAACCTTGCACAGATGCTTAGAATAATAAATTAAAAAATAATAACACAATTACACCCATTTAGCATATTATAAGCTAAGTGGGGTGATGTTTTTTGGATAAACTTATTGTTAATGGTGGTAAAAAACTTAATGGGAGTATAATAGTGCCAGTGGCAAAAAATGCTCTTTTACCAATCGTTGCAGCATCTTTAATGTTGGATGGAGAAACAGTTATTGATAATTGTCCTGCTCTTTCTGATGTTTTTGCAAGTACAGAAATAATAAACAGTATTGGAAGTACAGCAGTATTGGAAGATAGAAAATTATCTGTTTTTTATTCAGATAGTAATTGCGATGAAATATCTGAAGATATTTGTTTGAAGATGCGTTCAGCAATACTTTATATTGCACCATTGCTTTACAGAAAACAAAAAATAAATATGTATATGCCGGGAGGCTGCAAAATAGGCAGCAGACCTATTGATATACATATTGATGGTCTTAAAAAAATGGGCGCAAAAATTGAAATAAACGAAAATAAAATATCAGCAGAACTTCCAAATGGATTTAAAGGATGCAGATATAAACTTCGTTTACCAAGTGTTGGTGCAACACAAACATTGATTATGGCTGCAAGTATTGCAGATGGAATTACTGTTTTACAAAATTGTGCAAGAGAACCAGAAATAACAGACCTTGCAAGATTTCTTAATTCCGCAGGTGCTAAAATAATAGGAGCTGGTAAAAGCGAAATAATCATACAAGGTGTTCCGACTTTAAAAAGTGTTGAATACACACCAATTCCGGATAGAATTTTTGCAGCAACTATTTTAAGCGCTGTAAATGCTTGTAAAGGCAAAGTGCTTATCAAAAATTATCCTATGGAATATATGTCTTTATTTGAAAATATGCTGAAAAATACAGGACTTAAAATATTCCACTTTAATAATAAAGCAATGGTTATAAAGTATCATGAAAAAAAGGCTGACATACAAACTCACACTGGATATTATCCTTGTTTTTCAACAGATATGGGGCCACTTTTGAGCAGTGCAATGGTAAATAATAAAGGCTATTTGCGTTTATATGAAAGCGTTTTTGAAAATAGATTTTCTTATTTTTCACAATTTCAAAAAATGGGTCTTTATTGTAAAGTCAATAATAAAGAATATTTTCAAGTGTTACAAAAGTCATCTCATAACGAAGAACTTTATGCCGAAGACTTGCGTGCAGGTGCAGCTTTGGTTGTGGCAGCTTTGGCTAAAAAAAACAGATTTATTATTCATGGTGTTCAATATATAGATAGAGGTTATGAAAATATAGAAGATGTTTTTACTCGACTCGGTGCAGATATAAGGAGAATATCAGGTGAAGAATAAAAAACCAGATAATAAAATCACCATGGCGGCTGGAAAACGGCCGCCAAAAAAGGTGTCTAGGAAAACAATCAGAAGAAGGCGATTTATAAAAAGATTGATAAGTTTTATTGCTATAACTATACTAATTGGTATCGGTATATTTATGACAATGAAAATGCTGTTTATTGTAAAAAAGGTAGAAGTAAAAGGGACAAGCATTTTTACAGAAAAAGAAATAGTGGATTTTATTGCTATTCCACAAGAAGAAAATATTTTTAAAGTAAATAGCAAGATGATTGAACAACAATTAAAAGATGAATTTGCGTACATAGAAAATGTAAAAATTATAAAAAGGCTTCCAAATAGAATTGAGGTAAATGTAGAAGATAGCCAAGAAAAATACTATACTATTGGTGAAAATGTATATAATGTTTATTCTCAAAATTTTAAATATTTGAGAAATGCTGTGATGATTTTGCCAGATGCTATTCAGCTTGAAGTTGATATGCAAAATGAGAAATCAATGAAAATTGTTATGGAGATGGTTAATTTATTTGATAAATATGGGTTGTCAAATATAACTAAAATATCTGTAAATGAAGATAATACTATTGGTGCAGTATACGATGACCGTATTGAAATATCGTTTGGCACAATGCTTAAAATTGATTATAAAATTAAGATGAGCAAAAAGATTTTAGAAGAAAAAATACCACCCGAAGAAAAGGGACTTATAGATGCAACATTAGCAGGTGAAATTGTTTATAAACGACAATAAATATCTATAAGTTTATGGTAATTCGTATTGAAATAAATAAAGTTATTTGATATACTATAATGTATATAATTATATAATAATGTATTGATATATAATTAGGGTAAATAATAAGAGTAATCAACCTATCGTGGAGGAATATATATGAGTTTTTACTTAGATGATGATGTTGTTGCAACTACCAATATAAAAGTTGTAGGTGCTGGCGGTGGTGGCGGTAATGCTGTTAACCGCATGGTTGTTGGAGGCCTTAAAGGTGTAGAATTTATTGCTATGAATACAGATGCGCAAGTTTTATCAGTATCTAAGGCAACTCAAAAAGTTCAGCTTGGTGCAAAACTTACAAAAGGCCGTGGTGCAGGTGCAGACCCTGAAATCGGTCAGCGTGCAGCAGAAGAAAGTCGTGATGAAATCGCAGCAGCACTTAAAGGCTGTCAAATGGTATTTATTACTGCTGGTATGGGCGGCGGAACCGGTACTGGTTCAGCTCCTGTTATTGCAGAAGTGGCTAAGGAACAAGGTATTCTTACAGTTGGTATTGTTACAAAACCTTTCTCTTTTGAAGGTAAAAGAAAAATGGCAACTGCTCAGCTGGGTATATCAAATCTTCTTAAAAATGTGGACAGCCTTATCGTTATACCAAATGATAGACTTAAATATGTTTCAGAAGAAAAAATTACTTTGGTAAATGCTTTTGAAATGGCGGACAATGTGCTTAAACAAGGTGTTGAATCTGTTTCAGAACTTATCAATGTTCCATCTTTCATCAACCTTGACTTTGCTGACGTAAGAGCAATTATGAAAGATGCAGGTTACGCTCATATGGGCGTTGGCAGTGCAACAGGACCTGATAAAGCTGCTCAGGCTGCAAATGCTGCAATTCAAAGCCCACTTCTTGAAACTTCTATTGGTGGTGCAAGAGGTGTAATTATAAGTATCACTTCTTCACAGGACATCGGTCTTGAAGAAGTTGAAGAAGCAGCTACACTTATTACTTCATCTGCACACCCAGATGCAAATATTATATGGGGTGCTGCTTTTGACCCTAATCTTGTGGACGAGCTTAGAGTTACTGTTGTTGCAACCGGTTTTGATGATAAACCAGAAGATGAAATTATTGTAAGAAAAGCTGATACTAACGCAAGTTTACAAAATTCTGGTAATAAGACAAACTCTGCTGATTCAATTGATGCAAAATCAATTGTTGATTCTTCAAAATCATTGGAAGAAGATACAGGTTATCTTGATGATGTAATCAGAATTTTAAGAAGAAATAGCGGTAACAATTTCTAAAAAACTAAACAGCCATCGTAAATTTACGGTGGCTGTTTTCAGAAATATAAGTTGCGGAGGTATATACTATGAACGAAAATAAGATGTATCATATAAATCTATGTGAAGATGATATCAAAGGTGCTAAGTACGCAATTTTACCAGGTGACCCAGGAAGAGTACCAAAAATTGCACAACTATTTGATAATCCACAAAAGATTGGTCAAAATAGAGAGTATACATCATATTTAGGACAACTTGCCGGGGAAAATGTTGTATGTATTTCAACTGGTATAGGTGGACCATCTGCCGCGATTTGTATAGAAGAATTATACCAAATAGGTGTTAGAAAATTTATAAGAGTTGGAACTTGTGGTGGTATGCAAATGAATGTTGCAGCAGGCGATATTGTAGTTGTTACTGGTGCAATAAGAATGGAAGGTACGAGTAAAGAATATCTTCCAATTGAATTTCCAGCAGTTGCTGACCTTGATATAACATGTGCACTTAGAGATGCAGCAAAAAAACAAGGATTTAATTATCATACCGGTGTTGTAGAATGTAAAGATAGTTTTTATGGTCAGCACGACCCACATCGTATGCCGGTAAGCTATGAACTTGAAAATAAATGGCAAGCTTGGATTAAAGGCGGTAGCCTTGCAAGCGAAATGGAATCAGCTGCTCTGTTTACTGTTTGTTCAACTCTTGGAGCAAAAGCAGGTGCAGTTATGCTTTGTGTTTGGAATCAGGAACGCGTTAAATCAGGAATGGATAAAGAAGAAGAACACGACACAGAAAAAGCTATAAAAACAGCAGTTGAAGCTATAAAAATATTGATTGTTGAAGGTAAATAACCAATGGATAATATTGTTTTTAATCAGAGTATAATGGGGTTTAACAGAAACCAAGTATTAAATTATATTGATACACTTGTTAAACAACTAAAAGAGCAGGAAGAAGAATATACAAAAAATCAGTTAAGTTTAAGAGAAGAACTTAACTCTCTTTCTGATAAATACACTGAAAATAAACAAGATTTATCACTTGCTGTTGACAAAATAAAAGAGCTTAGTTTTGAACTTGAAGAAAGCAAGAAAAATAATGCAAGTCTTGAAGAAAAAATAGAGTACTATAAAGATGTTATTAGTAGAAAAGATAATGAAATTTTGGAGCTTAAAAGAAACACTTTTGGAATGAAAACAAGATGTGATTTACTTTCTGCTGAAAATGATAATTGGAAAAAACGACAGGATAAAATAGGCGAAGCCATTATAGAAGCAAATGTAAGGGCAGAAGAAATAGTAAAAGGAGCAGAGATAGAAGCAGAAAAAACTAAGAAAGATATGCAGAAACAGGCTGCAAATCTTGCTTGTGATGTTGTAACTCTTAAATCTGAAATATCAAGTGTTGAAAAACAAATTGAAGAGTCTTTTATTAAGTTGAGAAATGCTTTGGATTCCATAGATGGTTCTGCAAAAACAATCGAAAACAGTGTTGTTGAATATAAGATTAGAGTTGAAACTCTTGGCGAAAAAATAGAAGAAAACAAAACTGATTTAAAAAATAATCAAAGTGCTACATATCATATTAAAGAAGTTTCTAAAAGTTCTAAAAAAACATTAACTGAAAGTGTTTTGGATACAATTTCTAAAATACTTGATAAATAAACAATATTATAATAAGTTTTATATTAGTAATTTTATAATAAAAAAGAGTGTATCAATTAAGATACACTCTTTTTATTTGCAAATTATTATAAAAATGTTATTTAGTTTTATTTTTTAAATAAGTGCATAAGAAACCCACACCAGCAATCAGTAAACATATTGATGCAAAGTAAAATCCATATTTATTAAGCCACTGTACATATTTAGGTGCTTGTGCAAAAAAATCTTGATGTTTGTTAGTAACAGCTGTGATTAAAAAGCATATCCCACCTATAAAAAATAGTATCGAAGTTATGAGATAGTGTGTTTTATTCTTCATTTTCATTACCTCTATTTACTATAACAACAACATATCTGAGTTGCTTTAATATTAAGGAACTATTGTGGATGTAAATTAACTAAGAACTAAAAGTAAGATTTTATATACAGTATTATATTTGTTAATATAGTGTTTTACTTATTGTAAGCAAAATTAGTTTATATTGTATAAATATTATAATAAAATTTTTAAAAGTTTTATTATATGGAATAACTAAAACTAAGATAGGTTTTATTATTTATTTACAGTTGATGTTCCTTTTTCTAAAAGGTATGTTGCTTCAAGGTCTGAAAGATGAGCCATAACTGCAAGAGGATATCTTTTAAATGCTTCTCCTATTGCATAATTGCCAGCACGAGCAGAATCGTCAAAGCCACCCATATGCCATCTTATTGCCATAGCCTCTTCTGTTGTAAGACGGATAAATCTTTCCAAAAGAAATACACTTTTTTCTCCATGACCATAAGGAAAAACATCTTCAGTGGTATATATTTTTACTTTTTCCCACTGACCAGTTTCTTCGTTTTTAACATTTCTTGAGCCTTCACGATATAAATTTATTTTACAGAAATCATGACAAAGTGCAACTAGTGCAATACTTTCTTCTGAATATTCTGTACCTTTGCATTTTTCTGCCAATAATTTATACACATTAAGGCTATGCATTACAAGCCCACATTCACAAGCTCCATGAAAACGAGTGGAAGCAGGTGCAACAAAAAAATCTGTTTTACATAACCATTCCAATAATTTATCTTTTCCTTGGCGATGTACTTTGGAATTAAATATTTCTAAAAATTCTTCTTTATAATCCATAAGGTTTACCTCGTATGATATTAGTGATTAAATATATTATATGTTTATATTATAGCATATATTATAGCAGAATTTATTGTATAAATAAAGAAATCGCAGTATTCTATAAAAGAAACTGCGATTTAGTAATATTTAATTATATTAAAGGTCTATTTCGTCCAAAATTTCTTTGAGAACTGCAACTTCTTCAGCTGTAAGTGAAACACCTTTACCCATTTTTGTGTTATCTGCTGACCAGTCACGAATATCGTATTTTGGTTCTCTTTCGCCCCAAGATACAAGATTTAATTCTCTTTGCCAACCACCTTTACCTTGTGAAAGAATACCAATTTTTTCAACAATTTCATATTTGAATTCTGCCATTTGAATCTAACCTCACTATATTTGAATATTTAAATTGTATTATAAAATTTTAACAATTACATCTAACTATTTTAATTCTTGACAATTGTTATGTCAAGTATTAAAATAAATTAAAAGTATTTATACTTTAAAGGCTTTGAAAAAGAGGCAAAAAATAATTGTTTTTACAGAGAGCTGTTGTTTGGTGCAAAACAGTAAAACGACTTTTTTGTGTAGCTTTGGAGCTGGAAAAGTGAACAGTTATAGTAGCTTTTTTCGTATTTCTGCGTTAAAGAACCTTCGAGTGGATACATTTTTGTATCAATTTGGGTGGTACCACGGTTTTTGAATCGTCCCATGTTTTGGATATGGGGCGGTTTATTTTTTTACTGCTCCACAATAAAATTATTTTAAGGAGAAATTTATGAAAGAACTTGATAAAATTTATGACCCTAAACAAGTTGAAGATAAAATCTACAAAAATTGGGTTGATAAAAAATATTTTCATGCAGAAGTAGATAGCAAAAAAACACCATATACAATTGTTATTCCACCTCCAAATATTACCGGTCAATTGCATATGGGTCACGCTTTGGATAACACCTTGCAGGATATTCTTATCCGTTATAAAAGAATGCAAGGCTTTTCTGCACTTTGGGTGCCAGGTACAGACCACGCTTCTATTGCAACAGAGGCAAAAATTGTTGAAGCAATGAGAAAAGAAGGCGTTACAAAAGAAGATATTGGTCGTGAAGAATTTCTTAAAAGAGCTTGGGACTGGAAAGAAGTTTACGGTGGCAGAATTATTGAACAGCTTAAAAAACTTGGTGCATCTTGTGACTGGGACAGAGAACGATTTACTCTTGATGAAGGATGCAGCAAAGCTGTAAATGAAGTTTTTGTAAACCTATATAACAAAGGCCTTATTTATCAAGGCGAAAGAATTGTTAACTGGTGTCCACACTGTATGACATCAATTTCTGATGCAGAAGTTGAATTTGAAGAACAAGATGGTCATCTTTGGCATATTAAATATCCAATAAAAGATAGTGATGAATTTATCACTGTTGCTACAACAAGACCAGAAACAATGCTTGGTGATACAGGTATTGCAGTTGCAGTTGATGATGAAAGATATACTCATCTTGTTGGTAAAATGGCAGTTCTTCCTCTTGTTAACAGAGAAATTCCAATTTTTGAAGACCAATATGTTGAAAAAGAATTCGGTACAGGTGTTGTAAAAATTACTCCTGCACATGACCCTAATGACTTTGAAGTTGGTGCAAGACATAATTTACCAGTTATTAAAGTTATGGAACTTGATGCTCATATGTCTGCTGATACAGGTAAATATGCAGGTATGGACAGATATGAGGCAAGAAAAGCTATTGTAAAAGACCTTGATGAACTTGGACTTTTGGTTAAAGTTGAAGATTACAAACACAATGTTGGTTCTTGTTACCGTTGTAAAACAACAATTGAACCTATGATTTCAAAACAATGGTTTGTAAAAATGGAACCACTTGCAAAACCATCAATTGAAGCTGTAAGAAACGGCGAAACAAAATTTGTTCCTGAAAGATTTGATAAAATTTTCTATCACTGGATGGAAAATATCAAAGACTGGTGTATTTCTCGTCAGCTTTGGTGGGGCCATAGAATTCCTGCATGGTATTGTCAGGATTGTGGGGAAGTTATTGTTGATAAAGAAACTCCACATTCTTGTCCAAAATGTAACAGCACAAATCTTAAACAAGATGAAGATACACTTGATACTTGGTTCTCATCTGCTCTTTGGCCGTTCTCTACTCTTGGCTGGCCAAACAAAGAAAGTGAAGATTTAAAATATTTCTATCCAACAAATACTCTTGTTACAGGATATGACATTATATTCTTCTGGGTTGCAAGAATGATATTCTCTGCTATTGAACATACAGGTCAAGTTCCTTTTGATACTGTATTTATTCATGGTATTGTTCGTGATGCTAATGGCCTTAAAATGAGTAAATCATTAGGCAATGGTATTGACCCACTTGAAATTATTGACCAATATGGTGCAGACGCACTTAGATTTACACTTGCAACAGGCTCTTCAGCTGGTAACGATACAAGATATTCTGATGAAAAAGTTAAAGCTTCCAGAAACTTTGCAAACAAACTTTGGAATGCTGCAAGATTTATTCAGATGAACCTTGACGGAGAACTTGCTGACGGATTGCCAGAAAAACTTGAACAGGAAGATAAATGGATTCTTTCTACACTCAACAATGTAATTAAAGCTGCAACAGAAAATATTGAATCCTTTGATTTAGGTCTTGCTGCTCAAAAATCTTATGACTTTATCTGGGATGAAATTTGTGATAGATACATCGAAATTGTTAAACTTCGTCTTAACAGTGAAGACAAGGAAGTTAAAGATAATGCAAGAAGAGTATTGGTATATGTTATGAAAGAAGCTTTGAAACTTCTTCATCCATTTATGCCATTTATTACAGAAGAAATTTATCTTGCTCTTCCTAATGCAGAAGAAAGCATTATGATTAGCCAATGGCCACAGTTTAAAGAAGAACTTGTATTTGAAGTTGAAGAAAAATCTCTTTCAAGAATTCTTGAACTTTCAAAACAAATTCGTGCTTTGCGTGCACAAATGCAGGCTCATCCTTCAAACAAAACTCTTCTTATAATCGAAACTCCTTACAAAGAAGACTTTGAACAAGGTATTTACTTTGTTGAAAAATTTGCGTTTGCAAAAGAAGTTCAGCTTGTTGATAAATTTGAAGGCGATGCTAAAATGTATGCACAAGTTGTTGTTGACGGCGCAAGAGGATTTATTCCAACTGGTGATTTAGTTGATAAAGAAAAAGAAACAGCAAGACTTAACAAAGAACTTGCCAGTGTTGAAAAAGATATTCAAATTATTTCTGGTAAACTTAACAACCCTGGTTTTATGGCAAAAGCACCTGAAAAACTTGTTGAGCAAGAAAAAATAAAGCTTGCTGCTGCTGAAAGCAAAAAAGAAAAAATTCTTGAAAGCCTTTCTGCCTTGAAATAATTTATAAAATGTTTTATATTAAGAGCTGGACTTTGTTCTGGCTCTTATTTTATTTTTAAACATTTTTAAGAAAGAAAGTTGAAAACTATGACATATAACGAGGCTTTGGATTACATACATTCTTGTCCAAGATTTAAAAACACTGACAATAGAAAAGCTATGAGATTATTACTTGAAGAATTGGGCAATCCTCAAGATAAACTTAAAATAGTTCATATAGCAGGCACAAACGGAAAAGGCTCTTGTGCAAAAATGTTAAGCAACATTTTAATAGAAGCAGGATATAAAACCGGATTAAATATTTCTCCATTTATAATAGATTTTCGTGAAAGATTTACTATAAATGGACAATTTATTTCAAAAGAAAAACTTGCCTATATAACAGAAATAGTAAAAAACAAACAAGAATATATTTTTGGAAAATATAATTATCAACTTGTGGAATTTGAGATAGTTACAGCTATTGCTTTTTATTATTTTTATATGGAAAATTGCGATATTGTTTGTCTTGAAGTGGGAATAGGAGGAAAAGAGGATTCTACAAACGTAATTAAAAATTCATTTCTTTCTTGTATTATGAATATAAGTTTTGACCATACAGAAATACTTGGAGATACAATAGAAGAAATTGCATACCAAAAAGCCGGAATCATAAAAGAAAATCAAAATGTTATATGTTATCCTGCTATGGATAAAAATGCTTTGAAAGTAATAGAAAATGAATGTAAAGAAAAAAATTCTAAATTGATAGTTCCTCTTTTAAGTGATATACAAGTAATTCATAATGGAAAATTTGAAGATATTCTCAAATATAAAAATCTAGTTATAAAACAAAGCTTTGCCGGAATTCATCAAAGTTATAATACAGCAGTCGTTATTGAAGCTGCAAAATCTATAAATAATTCTACAAATTTTGTAATTTCTAATGATAATATTACAAAAGGTATAGAAAAAACAGCGTTTCCAGCAAGAATTGAGCTGTTTAGTCAAAATTCACTTATAATATTAGATGGAGCTCATAATATTGACGGTGTTACAGCTTTGGCAAAAGTATTGAAAGAAAATAACATAAAAAATCTAACAGCAGTATGGGCATCATTATCAGATAAGCATCCAAAGCAACTTATAGAGATAATGGCTCCATTTATAAATAAATTATATACAGCGGATATAGTTGGTTCTCGTGCAGTTTCAAAACAAGAACTTGCTGAAATGGCAAAAGAATATATATCAAATAGTTCACCAGCAGAAAGCTTGGAACAAGCTATTAAATCATCAATTGAAAAAAAAGAAAATTTAATTATTTTTGGCTCATTATATCTTGCAAGCGATGCAAGAAAAATTATTTTAAAAAATATGGACAAGCAATCATAATGTGACATAATTTTTAATGCATATCTTATATCATTATTGATATAGGATATGTATTTTTTATAAGAATTTAAAGAGGTGAAGATTTTGGCAAATGTAGAATTTGAAGTCATAGATAATAAGCTGAAAATTTATATAGCTGGAGAGATAGACCATCATAGCGCATTTTCAATAAAAGATACCATAGATGCACAAATTTTAAGAACTTCTCCAAAAGAAGTGATTTTAAATTTTGATAAAGTAAGCTTTATGGATTCTTCAGGTATAGGTTTGATACTTGCAAGGTATAAGTTTGCTCAAAACTGTGGAAGTACACTTTATGTGCAAGGTCTTAATAGGCAAACACAAAAAGTGTTGGCTCTTGCTGGAATAAAAACTATACAGGAAATTATAAATTAGGAGAAACAAATGAAATCACAGAATTTTATGAAACTTAATTTTCCATCAAAATCTGCAAACGAAGGATTTGCCAGAAGTGCTGTTGCTACTTTTTGTACTCAGCTTGACCCAACCGTTGAGCAGATAAATGATATAAAAACAGCAGTAAGTGAAGCTGTAACAAATTGCATTGTACATGGATATAAAGATACTTTGGGAATTATCTACATAACAGCCACAATAAAAGAAGATGTTTTAACTATAAAAATCGTTGATAAAGGAGTTGGAATAGAAGATATAGATGTTGCTATGCAACCAATGTATACATCTGACCCAAACGGCGAAAGAGCAGGAATTGGATTTATGGTTATGCAATCCTTTATGGATACTTTAAAAGTAAAATCTTCTTTGGGTAAAGGTACAAGGGTTGTTATGACAAAAAAGATAAAACCGAGGGAACAAAATGTCATTACAACTTAAAAGTGAAAGAGAAGTATTTATAGAAAATAATATAGGTCTTGTACATTCTTGCGCAAAACGATTTAAAGGTAAAGGAATAGAATATGAAGAAATGTTTGCGTCTGGTTGTGTTGGACTTATAAAAGCCTATGATGCTTTTGATAGTAATAGAGGTGTGCAGTTTTCAACTTATGCAGTTCCTGTAATTCTTGGAGAAATAAAAAAACTATTTAGAGATGGCGGAATGCTTAAAGTAACCAGAAGTGTGAAAGAACTATCATTAAAAGTTGCATACGCCAGAGAACACCTTCAAAAAGAACATGGACAAGAACCAACTGTAAAAGAAATCGCTGATTTTTTATCTGTATCTTCTGAAGATGTTGCACAAGCTATATCTGCATCAACACCTCCAATGTCTCTTACAGCTATATTTGAAGAAGAAGACGGAAGATGCGAATTTGATATACCAGTTGAAAGCGAAGAAGAAAATCTTGCAAATATAATGGGTTTAAAATATGCTTTGGCTGATTTGGATGACCAAGAGCGACAAATAATTTATTTAAGATTTTATCAAAATAAAACACAATCTGTAACAGCGGAAATTTTGGGTAAAACTCAAGTACAGATTTCAAGATTGGAAAGAAAAATAATTCAAAAAATGCGTAAAAGATTTATGGAATAAAATATAACACAAAAGAAACGGCTTATAAAATAAATTAAGCTGTTTTCTTTATATGTCTGTTTACTATTAAAATTAAAAGATATATAAG
>JAHHUE010000018.1 GCA_020024155.1 Oscillospiraceae bacterium
CTGGTGGACGGACTTGAACCCCCGACCTGCTGATTACAAATCAGCTGCTCTACCGACTGAGCTACACCAGCTTGTTTATCGCTTAACGCTTATTTAATATACCATACATTCTTTCGTTTGTCAACACTTTTTTTTATTTTTTTTAAAAAAGTTTTTGTTGATACTCAGTTAAGAAATATGTTACAATTATAATGTCACAACACAAATTCTATTGCTGTCGTAACAGTAATACTAATATACCATATATTTTTGAAAAGTCAAGTACTTTTTTAAAAAAAGAGAAAAATGGGTGTAGGCAGTACAGAATACAAACTTATAGAGGTAAAATAATATGAATACAATTGGTGTAATTGGCGCAATGCCGGAAGAAGTAATACTTTTGAAAAATAAACTTTCAGATGTACAAACAGAAAAAGTTGCGGGTTTGGAGGTTTATATCGGAAATCTTCACGGCAAAAAAGTTGTTGTTTGCCAAAGTGGTATGGGCAAAGTAAATGCAGGTGCAGCAACACAGCTGCTTGTTACAAAATATGGAATAGAGGCAATTATCAACTCCGGTATCGCCGGAAATATGTCCACAAAAATAGGTGTTGGCGATGTAGTTTTGTCAAAAGAAGTTACATATCATGATGCACAACTTAGTATGATTAAACAGGCATATCCATATCTTGAAAGCTATCACGGAGATGAAAAACTTATTGAGGCAGCACAGAAAGCTTGTAAGGAAGTTGGAGTAAACTCATTGGCAGGTAAAATTGCAACTGGCGACCTTTTTATCTGCGAAAAAGAAATAAAAGCAAAAATAAAAGAGTTTTGTAACCCTGATTGTGTTGAAATGGAGGGTGCAGCAATTGCACATATTGCTTGTAAAAATGATATTCCATTTATCATTATCAGAGCAATGAGCGATAACGCAGACGAAGCAGCACTTGAACACCTTGTTATTAAGAATTTTGATGTAAGCGAATACTGCGATAAAGCAGCAACAATTTGCGAAAAAACAATTGAATATATATAGACTTTAAAAGTTTTCAACAAAATTTTAAAGTTTTCAACAATTATAAATCTCCTTAAAGCCAAAAACAAAAGACTAAAAGGAGATTTATTCTTATTTATAGTGTATATTTAGTTATTTTATGCTGTTTTTCTACAATATTTTGTGTTTTCAACAGCACTTTTCAACATATGTTTAAAAATAAGTTGAAAACTATAATTATTGACACAGTTTTCAACATTAGTCTTGGGGAAATGTGGAAAACTTTTTATAAGTCAAAAATCGACTTTTTTGTTGAAAACTTTGATAACAGTACAGATATTTTCTGATTATAACACTTGAAAAACTGTTTTAAAATTGTTTATAATCAGATAGTTTATTTTTATAAAAAAGGATATATAAGTGTTATGATAATCCCAAAAAATCAAGCTGAAATAGATAGTTATTTATTAAATGAAAAAATAGTAATTTTACAGTTTGGCTCAAAAAGCTGTGCTCCATGTAGTTCTATAAAAAATAAGATTATAGAGTGGAATAAATCAAAGCCGGAAATTTGTCATATCTATATTGACGCAGAACAATTTTCGTTGTTTACTGCTCAAAATGGAGTGTTTACAGTTCCAACTATTTTTGTTTATGTGGAAAATAAGCTTACAATACGAGAGAGTGGATATTTTGGTTTGGAGGACATATTAAATAAAACCGATTATTATTATAATATGATTTATAATGATTAAAATTGCAACAAAAAAGCACAGCGTATATGCTGTGCTTTTATTATTTTGTTAAATCAAACATAATTTTGTATATAGCGTATTCAAGACTCTCATTTTTAACAGGTATATATTTTTTTGCGCCGGAATGAGCAGCGTAAATATCTTCTATTTTACCGTACATACATTGGCTTTTGATGTAAACTTTAACACCTGCTGACTGCAAACGGTCAAGGGCGTTTTCACAAACTTGTGGCATTCCTCCTGCCCCCAAAAGCAAAACAAGAACTGCGTCCATTGTAACATAAGAAAGTATTATATCTCGGCTTAAATTTGGAGTGATATAAATTACACCAACCATATTTGTTTTTGGTTCAAGATATTCTGCAACGCTTTCAGGCTTTTCAATTGGAGCTGTAAGATAATTTTTGTTTACATTATCAAAGGCTGCAAAACCTTCTGTTTCAAACTTGGTAACACTTTCTGCTGGCAATAATCTGCCACCAATTGCAATGCAAATGCCATAATATTGACCGGTAAGAGCAGTTTTAAGAGCAAGATTAAGATTATCCACTGCGTCAGTTTTTTCAAAAACTATTGGCAATTGACTGCCTGTGAGAATAACTGTTTTGTTAAAATTCTGCAAAGCACAAGCCAGATAAGCAGCAGTATAAGCCATACTGTCTGTGCCATGTGTAATAACAAAGCTATCGTATTTATCACGATTTTCCCAGATAACCTTTGCAATTTCCTGTCTTTCAGGGTCTGTCATAATACTGGAATCAATAAGTTTAAAATCAAGAACATCACAAGTATAGTCTGTGTACCCCAATAAATCTTTGCCTTTAAGGTCTGGTTTTAGACCGTTATCAGTTGAAACACAACTTATTGTGCCACCGGTTGTAATCATCAAAGTATTTGCCATGAGTTAACCTCTATTTTTCAATATTTGTTTTTCTTGTAATATATATAGGGCGTTTTTTGGTTTCAAGATAAGTTTTTGAAAGATATTGCCCAAGAATGCCGGTGCATAAAAGCTGAAGCCCACCAAGCATAAGAGTTATGGAGATAAGAGTTGGAAAACCTGCAACCGGGTCTCCAAAAACAAGAGCCTTAATAACATAAAATGCCATAAGGAAAAAAGAAATTAAACATATAATAAAGCCAAGCACACTGGAAATAACCAAAGGTGCAGTTGAAAACGCAACTATACCGTCAATAGAGTATAAAAACAATTTCCAGAAATTCCATTTTGTCTGACCGGCACAGCGCTCAATATTTTCATATTCAAGCCATAAGGTTTTATATCCAACCCAGGAAAGAATACCTTTTGAAAAACGGTTGTATTCACACATACTTATAACGCTGTCAACCATTTGTCTTGTCATCATACGAAAATCTCTTGCACCGTCAACAATTTCTGTTTTTGAAATTTTTGCCATAAGCTTATAAAATTTTCTTGCAAAAAAAGAGCGTATAGGTGGCTCGCCTTTTCTGGTAACTCGTCTTGTGCCAACACAGTCATAATCGTTATTTTCAATTTCATAAACCATTTTCGACAAAAGACTTGGCGGGTCCTGCAAATCTGCGTCCATAAGCACAACATAGTCCCCTTTTGAGTTTTCAAGACCTGCGTACATAGCGCTTTCCTTGCCAAAATTTCTTGAAAAAGATAAATATTTTACCTTTTCATCAGATTTAGCCAACTCTTGCATAACAGAAAGAGTTTTGTCGCTGCTGCCGTCATCAACAAGAACAAACTCCCAGTTTATATTATCAATTTTTTCAAGCTCTTTTGTGGTTTCTCTATAAAATATTGGCAGTGCCTGTTCTTCATTATAACAAGGCACTACAACAGAAATTGTTTTCATATAAATCTCCTGAGATGTTGTTTTAATGCTCCAAAGCTTTTTTAAACATCATTTCAACATCATTTTTTGTCAAATCACCTTCAAGAACCTTTTCTTTACCTTCAAAGAAAAAGCAAGGTACATAGTAATAGTCATACTGGTCTGCAATTGCAGGGTTTTCTGTTTCTTCAATTTTTGTAATTTCTATATTTTTAAATTCAGGGTTTTCCTGTAAAAGTTGTTCAATAAAATCGTCAGCTTTTTTGCAATAAGGACAGCTTTTAAGATAAAAATAAGTTACTTTATTCATAATAAAATCCTCCATAAAATAAATAAAATTTTAACTATATTTACATTATATGTTAGCATATTTTAAGGTGTATAATCAAGGATTTTTACAACTATTGCATTTGAAATAAAGGCCTGTATATGATAATATGTACATATAAAATTATAAACTGAACCAAAAGGAATATTTTATGAACGATAAGAAAAAAATATATAAAATAGCAGTTCATACCGGTGTAATTGCGTTGATGGTGTTTGTAATATCACTGTCTATGTTTTTTATAAAAGGTATGTTTGTAAATCCCGCCACAAGCAAAACCGGTGGATATTTTGTAAACGATAATTACGATAAACCGTCTATGGAGCTTTCTCAGGGAGAAACTGTTGTGCAAGAATTTTCTGCAAGTGGA
Organism: Oscillospiraceae bacterium; assembly: GCA_020024155.1. Taxonomy (GTDB): domain Bacteria; phylum Bacillota; class Clostridia; order Oscillospirales; family Ruminococcaceae; genus RGIG3102. The sequence continues at coordinate 4,256 of JAHHUE010000018.1, forward strand.
GATATATACGGCGTTAAGGTGCGTTTTCACAATGCAGGACAGCCACAAAAAGGCAGTGCTAAGGTGGAGCTTATTGATAAAAATACAGGAGAAGTTCTGGCTTTTACCCTTGCAAACACAGAAACAATGCTTAATGATTCATACACAGCCATAAATTTTGACAGCCCATATCTTTGTAATGACAAAAAGGATTATCTGTTAAAAATCACACCGATGTTTGAAAATCCAAACGCATTTATGAGAATTTGGCAAAGCGAAGAAAATAATTCCATTGCTTTTGGTATTATAAGCTATATAGCAAATCCGCAGAAAACATATTCTTTCTTTAATATAATATGGATAATTGCAGTTTTATCAGCAGTAATTATTTACACAGTATGCTTTATATTAAAGCTGAAAAAAGAAAATGTATTTATAATCAGTCTTTTGTGTGTAAGCTTATTGTTTACACTTATTTTGCCCCCGTATTCTTCCCCAGATGAAGAGGCACATATAAACAGTGCATATAAGCTTGCAAATAAAATGCAAGGTTATAGCGAAAATGATTTAATGAATGAAACAATCTATCGCAGGGGCGAAGATTACAGCAATATTTTTGAAGATAAATATACCACTGTATTTTCTTATGAATACATACACGATAATTTCTTTAAACTCAGCAAAAACAACGAAATAGTTCCAAACAGTGAAAACTGGGTGGTATACGATTTTAACGGTGTTTATACTCTTGGTGCATTGGCAATAAATCTTGGCAGAATGTTGCATTTGGGATATGTTCCGCTTATGTATCTTGGCAGATTGTTTAACCTTTTGTTTTTTGCACTTTGCGTGTATATGTCAATAAAAATTACACCCATAGGCAAAGAATGTTTTATGGTGTTAAGCTTTTTGCCGATAACTTTACATATTTCAAACAGTTTTTCTCGTGACACATTTGTTATATCACTTGGATTTTTGTTTGTTGCATATCTGTTAAAACTTATAAATCAAAAGGAAAAATACACAATCAAACAGCTTTTATTGTTGCTTGTTATCTGTGTTTTGCTTGCTCCAAGTAAGTTTATATACAGTGTTATGTGTGTGCTTATATTGCTTTTGGGTAAAGATAAATTTAATTTTGATTTTAAGTTCAAAAGAATGTCAGCTAAAAAGTTTAACGCAACTGTTATTGGTTTGGCAGTTATGGTTATCGGTTTAATTGTAATTGTGCTTTACAATACAAATAAATGGGTTTTTGGCGCAATAGCATCATCGCTTGTAAACACAACACCAATTGAAACTTTATTGCAGACAAATCCAGACCACACTTTTAATATAGGCATTATGCTGCAAAATCCAATGGTTGCAGTTCAGCTTATATTAAACACTATTTTTACAAACGGCGCATACTATCTTAAAAGCGTTGCAGGTGGTGTTCTTGGATACAACTCAATATACATCAGTGACGCATTTATATTTATCATTTTGGCACTTGTATTAGTTTCAACTTTTGCAACACCTGACGATAAATATCAGCTTAGAAAAAGAGATAGATTTAGCTTTCTTGCAGTATTTTTTTTGGTTTTGGCATTGGTTGTGTATGTTGGCATAAGCTGGACACCTATTAACTATAAAACAATTTACGGTATACAGGGCAAATATCTTATGCCGGCAATGCCACTTTTGCTTTTGGCTTGCAAAAATAAAATATTTACAGTTACAAAAGATATATACCGTCCACTTTGCTTTGCAATTGCAGCAACAGATATTTATGTTGCATTAAATGCTTTTGTTGTAATTTTGCAAAGATAAAAATTGAAATATAAAGCATCAGAGTATATATTTTTGCTCTGATGCTTTTTTCGTCATATAATGTAAAATTTTGATAAAAAATTTTGCTATTATTACACATTATTTTGTGATATATTAGTAGTATACTTAATATCACAGTAATTTGTTAAAAGGTAGGTGTTTCTATGGTAAAAGCAATAGTTTTTGCAGGTGGTGGCTCACGAGGTTCATATCAAATAGGTGCTTGGCAGGCATTGGAAGAAATGGGATATAAAGCAGATATTGTAACTGGCACTTCTGTTGGCAGTATGAATGCTGCTTTATTGGCTAACGACCGTCTGGAAGAGGCAAAATCAATGTGGCTTTCTATAAGCGATAAAGATGTTATGGATGTTCCGGAAAAAGTTTTTTCCAAGGAAACTCTTAAATTTGTAACAAAATTTGCAAAAGAAGGTGGAATAAGCGTTGCTCCGCTTGAAAAAATGATGTCTATGTTATTGGACGAAGACGCTTTGAGAAACGCAAAATGTAAATATGGACTTGTAACGGTTAATCTTAATACTATGAAACCTATGGAGCTTACTTTGGACGATATTCCAAAAGGCAAGGTTTTGGATTATCTGCTTGCATCCGGTGCTTGTTTTCCGTTTTTGCAAACAAAAGAGATAGATGGGCAAAAATATATAGATGGTGGTTATTACGATAATATGCCGTCAACACTTGCAGCCAAAATGGGTGCAGAAATGATAGTGGAAGTTGACCTTGACGGCATTGGTATAAACCATAAAATGTGTGAAGAGTATAAGGATGTAAAAATTATATCGGTTGGCTCTTATCACGACCTTGGCTCATTTTTGGAATTTAATCCAAAAACGGCAAAAAGAAATATGGAGCTTGGCTATCTTGATACATATAAGGCATTTGGCAAGCTTGACGGTTTCGCCTATGCTTTTAAAAAGGGTGAAATTGAGAAAATGTATCAGAGATTTGGCATTTATCTTATGGAGCAGTGGGATAAGGTTGTAAAGTATCATCCTGCTGTTATGCTTGCAAGTCAGGTTTATTTCAAAGTAGACAGAAATAATCCAAGAACAAAAAGAGAAAAATTCCTTGCAGTTTTGGAAGGCGCAATGTTATCAGCAAACTTGCCTCTTGGAAAAATTTATACTATGGAGAATTTTCCGTGGTATCTTGATAAAGTGGAGGATAATCTTTTTACAGAAAAACTGGAACAACTTACAGAAAATACAGCAGTTTCAAAATTGCTTGCTCCGGCTGGTGCAGCTGATGTAAAAAGGGTGTTTTTGTCACTTTTGAGAACTGTGGTATAAAAATATATAATCAAATCATATAATTTACAGATAAAAAATTACAGAATAAAAAAGGAGCAGAAAAAATGATTAAGTATGTTGGTACACCGGCATCAAGTGGACTGGCAATGGCGAAAATCAAAGTTGTAAACAGACGAATAGCCGGATTTAAGCGTGTTGTACTTGCTCCGCACAGAGAAAGAGCGCTTTTTAACGCAGCAATTATTCTTGCAAAAGATGAGCTTATTGAGCTTATAAAAAATTCTGATGATGCACACAGAGATATACTCAATTTTCAGCTTGTAATGTTGGATGATGAGGGATTAAAAAGACTTGTAAACGAAAAAATAGAGGCTTCTGTGGGTGCAGCCTGTGCAGTTGAAATTGCAATGGAAGAATATTGCAGCCGTTTAAAAGCTATAAATGACGGCTATTTAAGTGAACGCACAACCGATATAAGAGATGTGCTTACAAGGGTTATAGATATACTTGACGGAAAGCACAGAGAACGTTTTGAGCTTACAGAGCCGGTTGTTATAGTTGCAGACGAAATTTTGCCAAGTGACCTTGCTGCAATGGAACGCAAATATATAAAAGGGTTTGTGACAGCGGGAGGTTCCTATCAAAATCACGCAAATATAATAGCTCGTACAATGGGTATACCGTCAGTATGTTGTGTGAATAGTGAGGTTTTAAACCCACTTAATAACGATAAAATTGTTGCTATTGACGGATATACAGGAGAAGTTTTTGTATCTCCAAACGATGGTACAATGGCTCTTTTTACCCATAGAATGAACTTGGAAAAAAGAGAAGACCACCTTACAAATCAGCTTAAACACACAACCGTTTATGCACCGGATAAAACACATATACAGATTTTTGCAAATTGCAACGACCCACAGGATATTACACTTGCAATAAATAACGGTGCAGAAGGCATAGGGCTTGTAAGAAGTGAAGTTTTGTTTATGAGTAAAGAACACGATTTATCCCTTGCAGGTCAGATAAGATTTTATACTGAGTGCATAACAGCTTGTAAAGGTAAAGAGATAACAATTCGTGTTTTTGATATAGGGGCAGACAAACCTTTGGAAAGTCTTGAAATGGAAAAAGAGCCAAACCCTGCTTTGGGTATGCGTGGTGTAAGACTTATGTACGCTCAGCCAAAGCTGTTTGAAACTCAGATAGAGGCATTGCTTGTAAGTGCAGACCGTTGTGGCAAAATAAATGTAATGATACCAATGGTAAGTTTGGTTGAAGATGTAAAAGACTATCTTGAAATGGTGCAGAGAGTTAAAAATCGCATTATGGACGAAGGTATAATCACTCAGGACAATATAAACTGGGGTGTTATGATAGAAACACCGTCAGCAGCGTTTATAAGCGACCAGCTTGCCCAAATGGTAAACTTTTTCTCTATCGGAACAAACGATTTAACTCAGTATACTCTTGCAGCAGACAGAATAAACACAAACGCATCAAAATACTATAATCCGGTTCATCCGTCAGTTATAGGGCTTATGGAAATGACCATAAAAAATGCCAACAAATACGGGATAAAAGTTTCTGTTTGTGGCGAAAGTGCTGCCGATTTTGAAAGTGCAAAAATTTACATAGAAAAAGGTATCAGGTGTCTATCAATGGCACAAAATGCAATGCTGCCTATTAAACAACACCTTATTGATGAATTTTCAGCAAAAAATTAAAAATATAGTAGAAATTGCTTAAAAAAAATGTTATTATTAAGAAAAACAAAGTTTTCGCAAGATACTTTGTTTAGCAATAGCACCAAGGAGGTAAGAAATATGAAACTTATTATTGCTATTATTAACAAAGAAGATGCTCAGGAAGTATCCCATGCTTTGACAAAAGAAAAATATTCTGTAACAAAGCTTGCAACACAAGGTGGATTTCTTATGAGTGGCAACATCACTCTTCTCATTGGTACAGAAGAAGAAAAAGTTGACCGTGCTCTTGAACTTATAAAAGAACACTCTAAACAGAGAAAAGAAATTGTTCCATCAACAGCAACATACGGTATTGGTGTAACAACATCTTTCCCATTAGAAGTAACTGTTGGCGGTGCAACAATATTTGTTATTGATGTTGAAAGATTTGAAAAAGCATAATGTATATTGACAGCTTTATATCAAATAAGAATATAATACTGAGCTTGGAAGAAAAAATAAAGACTTCCAAGCTCAGTCATGCTATGCTTATTTTTGCAAAAAATGGTTGTGGAGTAAATCATTTTGCAAAACTTTTAGCTGGCGATATTCTTAATATAGATAAATCTGATTTTCACCTTATAGAAACAGAAAGTCACCCACAGGTGCAGATTATAAAAGGCAGTGGTGTAAGTGGACAGATAAAGGTTGACAGCGTAAGAGATATAAACAGCAATGTAAACTTCTCTTCCCTTTCTGGTGATAAAAGAGTTGTTATTATACAAAATTGCGAAAAATTCAATCAAAACAGTGCAAATGCTTTGCTTAAAAATTTGGAAGAGCCAAAAGACGATATAACCTATATTTTAACTTCCACAGACAGCTCTGCAATTTTATCAACCATTCGCTCACGTTGTCAGATTTTCACACTGACACAACCTTCTGTGTCTGAATGCAGGGAGTATTTTAAAGACGAAAAAGCAGAATATCTCACAAGATTGATTGATATATATGACGGCAATATAGGTTTGGTAAAAGATTGCCTTAACAACCCAAAAAGACTGGAAATCTTGCATAAAGCCATACAAGCGCAGGAATATATAAATCAGCAGGACCAATATTCCCTTGCAAAACTTCTGTTTGCATTCAATAAAAAGAAAGATGAGTTTTCCCTCTTTCTCAACGATATAGAATATATTTGTGATAAAAAATTGAACGAAAATAATGTAAATGTGCTAAATGCCATAACAATATCAAGAAATGCTATGGACAGAAATGCAAACTTGGCGCTTATAATGGAAAACTTTATTATTTCGATTAAAAAATAATTATTTGTATAGGAGATTTTATGACAAAAGTTGTAGGAATCCGTTTTAAAACAGGTGGCAAAGTATATTTCTTTGACCCAAAGGATTTTGATATAAAAAAAGATGATTATGTTATTGTAGACACTGCTCGTGGTCTTGAATGTGGTCTTTGTGTACAAGCTGTGCACGAAGAAAACTCAGATAAAATAATTCACCCTCTTAAAGAGGTTACTCGTATTGCGTCCGAAGAAGATGTTGTAAAAATGAAACAAAATCGTAAAGACGAGAAAAAAGCTTTTAATATCTGTCTTGAAAAAATAGCAAAACATAAGCTGGAAATGAAACTTATTGATGTTGAATACACTTTTGACAGAAGTAAAGTTTTGTTCTACTTTACAGCAGACGGACGTGTTGACTTCCGTGAGCTTGTAAAAGAACTTGCACAGATATTCCGTACAAGAATTGAGCTTAGACAAATCGGTGTGCGTGACGAAAGCAAAATGATGGGTGGCGTTGGCGTTTGTGGCCAACAATTTTGCTGTTCAAGATTTTTGTCAGATTTTACACCGGTAAGTATCAAAATGGCAAAAGAACAGGGGCTTTCACTTAACCCAAGTAAAATAAGTGGCAGTTGTGGCCGTCTTATGTGCTGTTTAAGCTATGAGCAGAACGCTTATGAACACCTTAATAAAATTACACCACCAGTTGGAAGTCTTGTTAAAACATCAGAAGGAAACGGTATTGTTACAGAAGTTAGCTTGCTTAGAGGTTTTGTAAAGGTTCGTCTTGATAAAAATAAAGAAGGCTTGCCAAAAGAATTTTCAATAAAAGAAATAGATGTTCTTAAAAGAGCAAACGGCAAAAAGAACACATCATATGACAATGTAAACGAAAAAGAACTTCGTGCATTGGAAGATTAAAATTCCAATAATATTATTTTATGAAAATATATTGAAAAAAACTTTAAAGTATAGTATACTGATTTCAATTGGTATAACGCAGTGTTGTACTGATTTATTTAGCTAAATATATGGAGGTAATTAAAATGGCACACGTAATTACAGATGCTTGCATCAAATGTGGTACTTGCGAAGGCGAATGCCCAGTAAGCGCAATTTCTGAAGGCGAAGCAACATACGTTATCGATGCAGATACATGTATCGATTGTGGCGCATGTGCAGGCGCATGCCCAGTAAGCGCAATCGAAGGCTAATTTTTAGCACATAAATTGTGGTTAAAATATCTTCCCATTTGGGAAGATATTTTTTTTGTGCAGAAATTTAATTATTTCCTTGTAGCGATATGTATATATCTGTGCTACACTGAAAATATAATTTAGTACAAGACAATTTTATATGAAAAGAGGAATCAGACTATGCGATTTTTAATACCAATTGCAGGATTTGATATTGATTTATATAATATTTATGTTGTGAGAATATCAAAGAAAGTCTAAAAATTTTAACCGGTAAGCTTTAATATAAAATCAGTAAGCCTGCATCGCCTATATGAAAGAAAAAATATTAAAGAAGTAATATTAAAATTTAATTTAGATAATTTTTTATAGATTGTATTTTCAGTGATTATATAAAACTTACTCTATTTAACACAAATAAACTATGTAATAAAATTCTTTTAAAATATAAAAAAGTAAAAACGGAGAGTGTTAATTTTAACGCTCTCCGTTTATACAATTATGACCTGTTCAATTTATTTTATAAGTTGAACAGGTCGGTTTTATAATAGATTATTTAACATACTATTTTTTGTTACTGAATATATAAAACAGTATGTTATCAAAAAGTATACTTTCAAAATTTTTATATACTGCCTTATGTAACAGTTGTAAATTAAGAATACTCCATTTTTAAACATATATTAAATTATTGTATAATTGAAAATTTTATATAATAATTTATTTTATATGCAAATTATTACCATAATTTTTCTGGGTATCTTCCACTTTCGTGCATTTCTGCCATTGCTTTTTGAACCATTGGCTTATCTTCTTTGTATGTTACACCATACCATTTATCACGAGAAAAAAGAACTTTTACTTTTGCTTTGCCATTTTCAATAAGATTTGTAACAACACTTGGCAAGAAGTATTCACATTTTTCAGGGTTTTTATCAAGATTTTCTCTGAGAAATTGTGGAAAACCTGCCCAAGCCTCATCAACAAAGTCTTTTGTAAAGCCCCACATATTCATAGAAACAGGTGTGCAACCACAAAGACCAAGCTCTCTATTGTCAAAAAAGCTTACTGCGTCCTCCCCTGCTTTTTCAATTTTTGTGTGTTCTGTAACTTTTACAAGAAAATCATTGCTGTCTTTTTCGCATATACCACGAGAAACATAACCGTTTTCTGTAAGAGTGTTTGCAAGCTTATATGCAACCATACAGAAAGGATATGGTGTTTTTTCGTGGTCTGCACTTAGATAGTCATAAATAACTTTAAAAGCATCTCTGCCGTAAAAGTCATCTGCATTTATAGCAACAAATGGACCGTTAATCATATTTCTTGCACTAAGTACAGCATGAGAAGTTCCCCAAGGCTTTTTGCGACATTCAGGCACAGAAAAACCTTCCGGAAGGTCATTTATGTCCTGGTAAGCATATTTTACATTCATATACTTGCTTACACGATTTCCAACAGAGTTTTTAAAATCTTCTTCAATTTCTTTTTTTATAATAAAAATAACAGTTTCAAAGCCAGCAAGTTTTGCGTCATAAAGAGAATAATCAATAATAATTTCTCCGTTTGGACCAACAGGGTCAATCTGTTTTAATCCACCATAACGACTTCCCATACCTGCTGCCATAACAACTAATATAGGTTTTTCCATATATAATCTCCAAAATAATTTATTACAATATTTTAGTCTTCAAATCCATTTGGATTATTGCTTTGCCAACGCCAAGAGTCACGACACATATCTTCAATAGTGTTTTCTGCTTTCCAGCCAAGCTCTTTGTATGCTTTTTCAGCGTTTGCATAGCAGGTTGCAATATCACCTGGACGACGGCCTTTGATAACATAAGGGATTTTAATATTGTTTGCTTTTTCAAAATTCTTAACTATATCAAGTACACTGTATCCTGTTCCTGTGCCAAGGTTATATATATTAAGCCCACTGTTTGGTAAAAGCTTTGTCAAAGCTTTTACATGGCCTTTTGCAAGGTCAACAACATGGATATAATCTCTTACACCTGTACCGTCATGTGTATCATAATCGTTGCCAAAAACGCCAAGCTGTTCAAGTTTACCAACAGCAACTTGTGTAATATATGGCATAAGATTATTAGGGATACCGTTTGGATTTTCTCCGATTTTACCACTTTTGTGACTGCCAATAGGATTGAAATAACGAAGAATAACAATATTCCATTGATTATCAGCTTTGTACATATCGGATAAAATTTGTTCAAGCATAGATTTTGTCCAACCATAAGGGTTTGTGCAAACTCCTTTTGGACATTCTTCTGTTATAGGTATAATCTGAGGGTCACCGTAAACAGTTGCAGAAGATGAGAAAATTATATTTTTGCAGTTGTGATTTCTCATAACATCAAGTAAAGTAAGAGTTCCGGTTATGTTGTTGTTGTAGTATTCCCAAGGTTTTGCAACACTTTCGCCAACAGCTTTAAGACCGGCAAAGTGGATACAACTTTCTATATTTTCTTTTGAAAAAACATCTTCAAGAGCAGCTTTGTCCAAAATATCTGCTTTATAAAATTTAACGGATTTACCTGTTATTTCCTTTACTCTATCAAGAGATTTTTCACTTGAATTGGAAAGGTTGTCAAGAACAATAACTTCTTTGCCTTCATTGAGAAGCTCAACAACAGTATGACTGCCGATATATCCAGCGCCACCAGTAACTAAAATTGCCATACTTTTACTACCTCCAATATTTTTAAATATGTACTAACATAATATAATTTTATATAGTTATATTTACCACATTATATTGTATCATAAATAAAGATAATATCAATATAAAAGAGCTGAACAAAAAATTAAAACTTAATAAAACAACGCAATATGTGAAAATAAATGAAATAAATAAAAAATATTTATATAAAACTGACGATAATTTTGTGTCGAATACTTGTGTCACTAATTTGTAACCGTAAAAATGTTGACTAATTTAGTGTATGATGATATTATGTAGCGTAGACAAAATGGTTGTCTAATATACAAGTAAACTTTAATTGGAGGAATACATAATGAAAAAGTTCATTGCATTGGCATTGACAGCAGCATTGGCAATTTCTATGGTTGCTTGTGGTGCAAAAAATGATGGTGGCGAAGACAATAAAGATGAAGCTGCATATAAAACAGGTGTTGGCGCAGTTATTTCTGTAAAAGCTACTGATGAAACAGCAGAAAAAGGTTCATACGCACAGGTTGATACAAAAATCGTTGCTGCATCTTTTGACGCAGAGGGCAAAGTTGTTTCTGCAACAATTGACGTTGCTCAAAACCAAGCACAATTCAACGCAGAAGGCAAACTTGACGGTGAAATCGACCTCAGAACAAAAAACGAAAAAGGCGACAACTACGGTATGAAAGCTGCTTCTGGTATCGGCAAAGAAATGTATGAACAACATCAAGCTCTTGCTGAATACTTTGTTGGTAAAACAGTTGAAGAAATAAAAGCTATCCCAACACAAGCTAAAGATGACAATCATCCAGCAGTTCCAGCAGATGAAGACCTTAAAGCAAGCGTAACAATCACAATTCAAGATTATGTTGCAGCTATTGAAAAAGCATACAAAAATGCAGTTCCAACATCTGCACCAGTTGCAAAAACAGGTCTTGGTATCGTTGTAAACGGCACAGCAAAAGATGAAGATGGCGACAAAGGCGCATCTGCAAAATTTGATACAACATTTATGGTTGTAGCTCTTGACGAAAAAGATACAGTTGTTGGCGCACAGGTTGACATTGCAGAACAAGAAGTTAAATTTGATGTAAACGGTGCAGTTGAAGGCGAAACAGCTCTTGAAACAAAGAACGAAAAAGGCGACAACTACGGTATGAAAGCTGCTTCTGGTATCGGCAAAGAAATGTATGAACAACATCAAGCATTTGCTGAATGGATGGTAGGCAAAACAGTTTCTGACATCTCCGGTGTTAAAGAAGATGACGAAGACCTTAAAGCAAGCATCACAGTTAATATGACTTCTTATATGGAAGCATTTGGCAAAGCTGTTAAAAACGCAAAATAATTTATATCTTTAAGATATAATAAAATAAGCAATTAAAGCAGACATTTTATAGTGTCTGCTTTTTTGTTGTGCAAAATATAAATTATACTATTTGTTATATTTACACAAAATAAGAAAAAATATTTTAAATTAAAAGAATATTACATATAGTATAATTTTACTGATATATCCCCTGCTTTATGTCACATACTTATCCGTTTACTAATATAATATGGGAAAGTAGGTGGTTTTATTGAATAATTTTTTACAGGTAAATAATATACAATTGATTTATCAAACGCCAACAGAAGAAACAATGGCTGTAAAGGATGTTAATTTCAATGTAGAGGAGGGGCAGTTTGTAAGTATAGTTGGCCCAAGTGGCTGTGGTAAAAGTACATTGCTGTCTTGCATAGCCTCCCTTACTACACAGCAAAAAGGCTCTATACTTTTACAGGGCAAGGATATTTCAACACAAAGAAACGACATAGGTTATATGCTTCAAAGCGATAACCTTATGCCGTGGCGTTCAATTTACAAAAATGTGCTTTTAGGTTTGGAAATAAGAAATCAGCTTACAAGCGAAAATATAGAATATGTAAATTCCCTTTTAAAAAAATATGATTTATGGCAGTTTAAAGACAGTTTTCCTTCCAGACTTTCCGGTGGTATGCGTCAGCGTGTGGCACTTATACGCACGTTGGCAATAAAACCGAAAATATTGTTATTAGACGAGGCGTTTTCTGCTTTGGATTATCAGACAAGAGTAAATGTAAGCTGTGATGTTTTCTCAATTCTAAGAAAAGAAAATAAAACACTTTTAATGGTTACACACGATATTCCAGAGGCAATAGCTATGTCAGATAAAGTTATAGTTTTATCTTCCAGACCTTCTGTGGTTAAAAAGGAAATAAATATAGATTTATCAGAAGTTGACCCGGTAAAACGCCGTAACCACCCTGCATTTCAGGGTTATTTCAATACTATATGGAAGGAGCTGAGCTGACGGTGAACAATATACTGACACCAAGACAGGAATATCTGAAAAGCAGAAAACAAAGAAAAATAAAAATACTTTTTTGGCAGTTTTTTATAGTGTTTGCATTTATAGCAATATGGGAAGCTTTAACAGATTTTGGTGTTATTGACCCATTTATATTCTCTTCTCCATCAAGAATATTCAAAATATTTATAATAATGGCACAGACGGATTTGTATTATCATATACTGATAACGGTGCTTGAAACTTTTATAGGATTTTTGCTTGGTGTAGTGTTAGGTATTCTAATTGCTGTTTTGTTATGGTTTTCCCCATTTTTTAACGAAATTATGGCACCTTTTTTGGTTGTGCTTAACAGCTTGCCAAAAATTGCTCTTGGACCAGTAATAATTGTATGGGCTGGTGCAGGAATGAGTGCAATAATTGTTATGGCAGTTGCAATATCACTTATTGTAACAGTGTTGGAACTTTCCGGTGGTTTTGCTACAACAGATAAAAACCTTATAACAACTCTTGTAAGTTTTGGTGCAACAAAAAAACAGGTGTTTTTAAAGGTGGTTTTGCCTTACAATGTTCCGGTGTTGTTCCAAAGCTTAAAGGTTAATATCGGTTTAAGTCTTGTTGGTGTTATAGCAGGCGAATTTCTGGTTTCAAAAGCAGGACTTGGTTATCTTATAGTTTATGCCGGTCAGGTATTCAAAATGGATTTGGTGATGATGAGTGTGATAATTCTTGGAATAATTGCATTTGCTATGTATTACCTTATAGTTTTTATCCGTCAGATTGTTGAAAAAAGAATAAATCACGATATATAAGGAGGCATTATGAAAAAGATTATCAGTATTTTATTATCAACAGCTTTGCTTTGCACAGTTTTAAGTGGGTGCAGCAAAAGCCCAAAAGAGCCACTTAAAGAAATAACTTTAAGCGAAGTTACTCACTCTATATTTTATGCAGCACAGTATGTTGCAATAAATGAGGGCTATTTTGAAGATGAAGGCTTGAAAATTGAACTTGTAAATGCAGGCGGAGCAGATAAGGTTATGACAAGTGTGCTTACAAAATCTGCTGATATTGGTTTTGCAGGTGCAGAAGCTTGTGTATATGTACACGCACAGGGCAAAGACGATGCGCCACAGGTATTTGCTCAGCTTACAAAATGTGACGGTTCTTTCTTGGTGGGCAGAGAAAAAGTTGATAACTTTGATTGGCAGAGCTTAAAGGGCAGTACAATTTTGCCGGGACGCAAAGGTGGCATGCCATATATGACATTACTTTATGCTTTGAATAAAAACGGTCTTGAAGTTGGCAAAGATGTATTTTTTAATGATACAATACAATTTAATGCAATGACTGGTGCTTTTCTTTCCGGTGAAGGCGATTATGTTACAGTGTTTGAGCCTTCTGCAACAGATATGGAATTACAGAACAAAGGCTATATAATGGCATCAGTTGGAGAAACAGCGGGAGAAGTTCCATATACAACTTATTTTGCAAATAAAGATTATGACCCTGAAATTTTGCAGAAATTTACAAATGCGATTGCAAAAGGTCAAAAATTTGTTGCAGAAAAAACAGCAAAAGAGATTGCACAGTCAATACAGCCATCTTTCCCAGAAACAGATGTTAACATCATAGAGAAAGTTGTACAGAGATATAAAGATATTGGCGCATACAGTGAAAGTCCGGTTATGGAGCAGGACGCATTTGACAGAATTGTAGAAATAATCAGAAATGCCGGAGAATTAGACGAAAATGCAGTTGTTACATTTAATGATGTGATTAACAACACTTATGCAGAAAAAGCAAAATAAGCCTTATTTGACCTATTAAAGATAAAACTGATGGTGCTTGCAGATAAAAAGCGAACGCCATCAGTTTTTTATTTGAATTTTATAAAGAGAAAAATAATAAAAATAATCGCACTTATACTCATTTCTATTAGCACACTGTATTTTTTTGATTTTGCTGTTTTGCAGTATTTTATAATAAAATCTAAGATATATAAAAATGCTGCTGAAAATATGCACATTAAAAATAATAGTGTAAGTATATTAAATAAAGGGTTTGGATGGGAAATATCAAATATAAATAATATAAATAACAACAAAAAAGCAAGTGCAGATAAAAAAATACTTGTTTTCAATATTTTGCTCATTGATGGCAAGCTCCTATATAGTTAGTAATAATTTAATAAAATATGATATATTTTTAGAGTGATGAAGAGAGTTTATTTTTGAGTTTTGCTATATACGAAATAATATATCACATAATGCAAATTAAATAAAAGTTATAATTATAAACAAATTAAAAAAGCAGACACAAATTTTGTACATTGTGTCTGCCATTTTATTATAAATTTTATTTAATATCCCATTATACCTTCAAGGCTTTCATCTTTCCCAATCCATTCACTTTCAACATCAATAACACGAAATTCATCTTCACTGTCACGCACAATAACAGTGCTTATACCTGCATTTATAATCATTCTTTTACACATTGAACAGCAGTTTGCGTTTTGTACAAGCTCCCCTGTTTTTGCATCTCTGCCGGCAAGATATAAAGTTGCTCCAAGCATTTTATCTCGTGGTGCAGATATAATTGCATTTGCCTCTGCGTGTACACTGCGACACATTTCGTATCTTTCTCCACGAGGAATCTGCATTTTTTCTCTTATGCAATATCCAAGGTCACAACAGTTTTTTCTGCCTCTTGGTGCGCCAACATAACCAGTGGAAATAATTTCATCGTTATTTACAATAATTGCACCGTAATTTCTGCGTAAACAAGTACCTCTTTGAAGTACAGTTTCTGCTATATCCAAATAATAATTTATTTTATTTTTTCTCATAACAATACCTTCATATAAAAATATAATTTATACAGTATTTTATAGCAAAAAAGAAAAATAATCAATGAAATTTATTAAAAAGTGTGGTACAATATTAGGAAACTGTAAAATTACAATTGTGATAGGTTATAATGTTTATTTTGAAATTATAACTTTTCTGTCGGATAAAATTTGACAAAAAGGAGATTTTTTATGGCAGATATAACAAATGAAATGCGTCATACTCTTGCAGAAAAAGCGTGGCAGGCAAGAAAAAATGCTTATGCGCCATATTCTAATTTTAAAGTGGGTGCAGCGGCGCTTGGTGTTGACGGAAAAATTTATACAGGCTGTAATATAGAAAATGTTTCTTATGGGCTTACAAATTGCGGAGAGAGAACTGCAATTTTCAAAATGGTTTCTGAGGGGTGCACAGAGTTTGTTGCTTTGGCACTTGCAGGTACAGATGACCCAGAGCAGATAACTCCTTGTGGAGCGTGCCGTCAGGTTATGTGTGAGTTTTGCCATAATATTGATGAAACAGAAATAATTTTTGCAGGAAAAGACGGTCAGATTATAGTTGAAACATTAGACAAACTTTATCCAAGACCATTTACAAAATTTAAAACACAGGAATAATTTATGAACAGAGAACTTACAAATATTTCTTATATAAAAGATTTGTGCAACCGATACGGATTTGCACTTCAAAAAAACTTTGGACAAAACTTTATTGTAAACAGTGGGATATGTCCAAAAATTGCAGAATACGCAGAAGTTGATGAAAACTGTGGCGTTATTGAAATTGGTACAGGTATAGGTGTACTTACAAAAGAACTTGCTTTGCGTGCAAAAAAAGTTGTTGCAATTGAAATTGACACAAAACTATTGCCTCTTTTGGGAGAAACACTTTCAGATTTTGACAACATAAAAATTATAAATCAAGATGTGCTTAAAGTTGACCTTGCTCAGCTTATAAAAGAAGAGTTTGGAGATATGCCGGTTAAAGTTTGTGCAAACTTGCCTTATTATATTACCAGCCCTATTATAATGAAATTGTTGGAGGATAGACTTCCGATAGAAAATATTACTGTTATGGTGCAAAAAGAGGCTGCACAGCGTATTTGTGCAAAAGAAAAAAGCCGTGATGCAGGTGCAATAAGCCTTGCAGTTAATTATTACGCACAGCCAACAGTTTGTTTTAATGTTTCACCAGGGTCATTTTTTCCACCTCCAAAGGTTACTTCAAGTGTAATCAGACTTGATATTGCAAAAGATGCAAAAGTTACACCTAAAAACGAAAAAAATATGTTCAAACTTATTCGTGCAGCTTTCACTCAACGCAGAAAAACTTTTGTAAACAGTGTAAGTGCAACACTTGGTATGTCAAAATCAGATATAGAAAATGCTTTGGAACAGATAGGAGAAAACAAGCTTATTCGTCCTGAACAGCTTTCTCTTAGGCAGTTTAGTGATTTATCAGATATTTTATTTGGTTAAAGATTATAGAGGGTAAAATGAAAAAGCAAACAGCAATTTTTACATTGATTATTGTAACAATTATCTGGGGTGGAGGTTTTTCTGCTGTAAGAATGTCTTTGGACTTGGGCGTTACAGTGGGGCTTACTAATGTTATAAGAGGGTTTATCTTTACATTGATGGTATTTATATGTTTTCCTAAACAAATTTTGAGTATGAAGTGGAAACATATGAAACTTGGTCTTTTAGCAGGCTTATTTAACGCAGGAAGTTTTATTTTTCAAACAATAGGTGCAGAACACACAACACTTTCAAATAACGCATTTTTAACAACAACAAATGTTGTTATGACACCTTTTCTTGCGTGGATAATGCTTGGCAATA
Organism: Oscillospiraceae bacterium; assembly: GCA_020024155.1. GTDB lineage: Bacteria > Bacillota > Clostridia > Oscillospirales > Ruminococcaceae > RGIG3102. The sequence goes on from JAHHUE010000018.1 coordinate 21,223, forward strand.
AACCAAAGAAAAAGAACTTTATTGCAGTTGCAATTTGTATGCTTGGTACTGCTGTTTTGGCAGGCATATTCCAAAATACAATAAGTTTTAATATCGGCGATTTATTTACACTTCTATGTGCATTGTGCTATGCAATTTCAATTGTTTTGTTGTCTGTTCAGGCATCAGACAGCCACTTTGCATCAAGTGCGTTTATGATGGGTCTTACCCACTTTTTAAGTGGTTTAGTGTATTTTGTTGTTACAGAAAAAGCATATGTCCCACAAATTGACTGGAAACTTGCAGTTTTGCCATTACTTTATCTTGGTGTAGCGTCATCGTTTTTGGCACAGACAATGCAGGTTGCAGCACAGAAATATCTTACGCCGTCAACGGCAAGTCTTGTTATGATGCTAGAAAGTATCTGGGGCAGTTTGTTCTCAATTATGTTTGGATTTGAAAACTTTACATTAAATTTGCTTATCGGTGGTGGGCTTATTGTGGCAAGCCTTATTGTAAGCGAAGTTTCTTTTCCATTAAAAAATAAAGTTGTAAGCAAACAGGCAGTTGCATCTCAAAAAATATAGAAATTGTATTCAATATAACTAGGCAGAAGGCAGTCAAGTTTTCTGCCTTTTTTAGTGCAAAAAAATAAGCGACACCAAATTGGCATCACTTATTTATGTTTTATAAATTAGAAATTGCTTTTCTTAACTTCAAAGTATGCTTGTGGATGTGCACATACTGGACATACAGCAGGTGCTTTTGTACCGTAGTGTACATGACCACAGTTTGAGCAGTACCATGCCTGCTGTTCTGATTTTTCAAATACTTCGCCATTTTCTATATTAGCTAAGAGTTTCAAATATCTTTCTTCATGGTCTTTTTCAATTTTTGCAACAGCATCAAACAAAAATGCAATATGGTCAAAGCCTTCGCTTCTTGCTTCTTCTGCCATACGACTGTACATTTCTGTGTGTTCGTAATTTTCACCGGCAGCAGCATCTTTTAAGTTATCCATAGTGCTTCCGATTTCACCATCATGCAAAAGTTTAAACCAGATTTTTGCGTGTTCTTTTTCATTGTTTGCAGTTTCTGTAAATAATTCTGCAATCTGTACATAGCCTTCTTTTTTAGCTTTTGATGCATAGTAAGTGTATTTGTTTCTAGCTTGGCTTTCACCTGCAAATGCAGCCATAAGATTAGCTTCTGTTTTTGTACCTTTTAAATTCATAATTTTACCTCTTTTACCTTGTTTTTATTGTAAATATTTGCAAATAGCAAATATAATAATAGTAATTGTTACTATTATATCATAATTTTTATTTTTTTCCATATAAAGATTATTAAAAAATAAAAAAATTTTATATTTACAAAAATTTTTATATTTATTGTTGCTTATCAAAAACATCTGCCAAAGAATACGCAATAAGGCTTGCAGAGTTTTGAGCTTCTTCCAAAGTATTGGCATGCCCACCAACTTCAATCAATAAACTTCCTGTTGTTAACTGTTGATTATAGTTTCTGTAATCAAATAAAAACGGTCTTGTAAAACCTGGATAAAGTGTTTCCATAGAATTTTGAAAATGAGATGCAAAACGCAGATTTTTTTTATAGTTTGGCATATTCATATTGCCGTTATCTGCACCACAGATTATCATAACCTGAGCATATTTTTTACCGTTTATTGTTATAACAGGTTTAATTCTTGTTCCGTCAGATTTCTCAATAGCATCTCGGTGCACATCTAAAACAACTTTTATAGATGGATATTTTGCAAGATATTCTTCAACTGTTTTTTTACTTCTGCCATAACTTGCAGTATAGCTTGGATAATCGTGCAAAGTGGCATCATGTAAAGTGTTATATCCAAGATTATTAAGAGTTTCTGATATTATTTTTCCAACACTGACCATATTTTTGCTTATATCAGTATTTCGGCAGGAATAGTCAGGTTCATAATATAATTCAGGGAAATTTTGATAACTTTCAGTGGCGTGTGTGTGCATTATCAATATCTGTGGTTCAGAGGAATTTTTTTCAACCTTAAAAGCCGGCTCAGCCAAAAGCTCTGCCTCAACATCTCCACGGCTAAGCTCAGTTAAATTTTTTATATAGCAGTTTTGACGCTGATATGTATTTACATTTAAAACAGGCTTATATGTACGCTCTATAATAGGATGCTCTGTATCAATAGGAGCAGGCTCAGGAACAGCATTTGCATTTATATCAAAGTTTTCAAAAGGATTATATTGGTTTTCTGGTGGCATAGTTTCTTCGGCAGGTAAAGAAGAATTATCGTTGCCGTTATCCTTTGTAATATAGTCAATGGTTTGGGCTGGATTTTGCACTGCAAGAGAAAATTTTGCAAGATTAAATGCAAAATTTTTGCTAAAAATAATCATAAAACACAATAATATAACAGGAATTCCTAAAAATAAATATAATTTTTTCACATCAAACACCACCTAAAAAGTCAATTTTTTACTATATTTGCAAAAAATAACCCTAAAACTATCTTTATTTATATGCAAAGCTATGTTATAATATTCCTGCTATAAAGGTTCATAAGAAAAATTTTAAAAAAACTATTGCAATTTTAAACCTTTAATGGTATTATAATAAATACTGTCACAGTATTTGAAGGAGGTGGGATCATGCCAAATATTAAATCTCAGAAAGATAGAGTAATTCAAGCGAAGAAAGAAACTCTTCGTAACAAAGCTGTGAAGAGTAACCTTAAGACAGTTATCAAGAAAGCAGACAGTGCTTTAGCTGCTGGTTCCGCTGACGCAAACAAAGCTGTTGTTACAGCAGTTTCTACAATTGATAAAGCTTGTGCAAAAGGTGTTCTTCATAAAAACACAGCTGCTAGAAAAGTTTCCAAAATGATGAGAAACGCAAACGCAGCAAAATAATTGCTTGAAGTTAAACCACTCTGAAAAGAGTGGTTTTATTTTGTCTTATTAAATTAAAATACACATAGATAGTTATATATTGATTTTAGTGTGTGTATTTTATATAATATATTCTATTATGGAGATGTATCGAAGTGGTCATAACGGTGCTGACTCGAAATCAGTTGTGCCCTAGGGTACCGTGGGTTCGAATCCCACCATCTCCGCCAAATCGGTAAGTTAAAAGACTTACCGATTTTATTATTTATAGTAGATAACAGATAATATAATAGATATAGTAAGTAAAATCTTATGCATTGTTTTTTGCATAGGATTTTTTTAATTTATAAAAATGTAATGGTGGTTAAAAAGATATATGCTTAAATGTTAAAACTGTTATTTATTTATTTATTGACAAATTATCTACTAGTATAGTAATATTTACTTAAAACTAATGATAGGAAGTGAGTTTTATGAAATTATATCATAATGTTTTGGAAGACCTTGCAGAAGAAGTGTACGAAGAGCTTTCTAAAAATTCAAATTGCTGCACTTGTGAGCGTTGCCACAATGATGTTGTAGCCTATGCACTTAATCAATTGTCACCACAATATGCCGTTACAAGTATAGGCAATAAACTTACAAAAGTAAACAATTTGAGAAGACAACATTTGGCAGATATTCAAATAGCTATATTACAAGGACTTAAAATAGTTTCTGAGTCTCCTCGACACGATGAAAAACTTTAAAGTTTAATCTTAATATGCAAATAAAAGTGTCATCAAGGAGATGGCACTTTTTATTTTAAAACATTTTTTAAAATAAATTGAAATAAACTTATTTACATAAAAATAATATCGTTAAAAGCAAATTATGAGATTTAGAAAATATAACATTGGAAAATATAATAATATTAC
>JAHHUE010000019.1 GCA_020024155.1 Oscillospiraceae bacterium
ATATTTAATTATAGTAACGAGTAATTTTTATATCTGCTAACTCAAAAATGGCCACAACATTTCAATAGCTCTACTTATTCCAATACAATCGTCGTTATTTATTGACTTTTCTTTGGTAATTTAAAATCAAACTTTCCACCAAGGACACCAGCACTAATTCCTGCTACTGTTATTAATGCAAATCTAATATCTACAACAAGTTTCCAATTAAATTCTCTCTTTTCAGAATCTTTCTTGTTCAATTTATCTTCTATTTCTATTTCTTGTTGACGAATCTCTGTGTCTTTTTCATCAGCCATTTTTACGAGGTCTGCTTCTCGATTTAATATTTCTATTATCATCTCAGGTGAGAGATTAGGCTTGTCTAGTAATTTACTATAATCTGCCTGAACCTGTTTTACAAAATCATAAAACTGTTTTCTACTATTCGTTGCATTATTTAGTTCTTTATTAGCGGTATCATAATATTCTTTTATGCTTGCATCATCACTATTAACAATGGTATCAATTATTCCTTTATATTCAATTAATGAAGCTTTCATTAATCCAACAAATTCTGGAAATTGTGCAATAACTTCCTTCGCAACTTCTGGGCGAAGTTCTCAAATCTTAGATGCAAAGCTAATAATATCTCCTTTGGATAAATTTTTAAAATCAGTTCTTTGCATCATTTCAAGAATATCTTTTTCCATTGGTGTATATTGCATAATTTTATCCTCTGCTTTCTTTAAACTCATCGTCTTATATACTATTTCTTTATGTCTTTTTCAAAGTTATTAGAAATATAATAAAAGAAAATAAATTTAACAATTAATACTTTGTATCAACAGTCAAAATATTAACAAAAACACGAAAATTCTCCAATACACTTTTATTTTTTCTAACCACATAAAAAATTTTTTAATTAATACATAAATTCGATGTCATATAGCTATATTTTAAATAATTGTAACATATATGCTTATTATTCAATTTAATCTCATACGATATAAAATTTTTAGTTTCTAATCAAGTCTGCTTCATTTAACCTATTCTTTTTCAGTATCTTTTCATATTTTGATAGTTAATATATTGACAATTATATAATTTGTATCAAAACTCAGTATACATGATGTCATTATGACATTATGTGCTCTATTTTTTTGCTTTGAAAAAAATTAAATCCACAGGAAAGAATTCGGCATGTTTCAACGGCTACTTTATGAGGAGGCGTTGAAACATGAAGGACGATAAACACTATGATGGTTGGAAAAATTGGTATGAAACAGAAAAATTTAAAAAAGAATTATTTAAAGAAACAGAAAATTGGAAAAATAATGGTATGAACGAATATCAAATAAAAGAACTTACTAAATTTGATAAAGAGTTATTTCTTGCAAGACGTAGATTTTATGAAAGAAATTATCAGTTATTTGAGAACGTAAATCATCTTGTTACCGAGATAGACGATAATTTATTTCATATTAACGATTACAAAGATTTGGAACTATTTATCCATGATGAGCGTTTGCGAGTAGCACTTAAAAAATATCCTGCATTTCGTGATGTAGCAACAATTATTGCCAATGGCGATGATGATATTAAATCCATAGCAAAAAAACTTAATAAAACGGACAATGCCATACATATTATTCTTTTTAAGGTTAGAAAATTGAGCGAAAACTATAATAAAAATAAAAATAAAAAATAATTTAAATTTGAGGAAAGAAAACAGCAGTTTTCGTCGGCTATATATTGAAGGATAAAAATTCTTCATATTTTGGTCTTTGAAAACTGAATAACAACTGCTAAATACAAAAACACCATTTAAGAGCCGAGACCGTGATGTTATTAATAACGTTTAGTTAAATACATAACTTATAGTCGGGGATAAATAGGATTGCTACCTATATGGCGATGAGAAAATGATGATAATGATACTTCCGCGAGGGTCACACGTAAGATGGCTGATTAGATTTCAATGAGTGCAAAGCATAGAGGCACGTTTAGTAGTAGTCCCTAAAGTTCTAGGGTAATCTGGGATAAATATAGAACAAAATAAAATATTTAAGGGATGCTGTATATTTAGCATCCCTTTATACATATCAAAAAAGGAGTAATTAAATTTGAAAAATATTAAACGAGGAGAGATTCGTCTTTGTAATTTAGGTAATGGTATTGGAAGTATACAAGGTGGTCTAAGACCTGCCCTTATAATTCAAAATAATAAAGGTAACAAATATAGTCCTGTAGTAATTGTTGTACCTATTACAAGTAAAACCAACTGTAAAGCTAAGTTACCCACACACCTAGTTTTGACTAAAACAATGGGGTTGGAAAGACAGTCGTTACTACTTACAGAGCAAATACTAACCATTAACAGAAATAATGTTGGAAGAAAGCTTACAACTCTTTCGCCTAAAATTATGAAAGTAGTAGATAAGAAAATAGGTGTTAGCATTAACATAACACCAAAGAAACACAAAAATTTGTACATTAGTAAAAAGAATAATAGTAGTTTAAAATCACATTCAAGGAGGAAGTAAAATGTCAAAACCACTATTAGTAGAAAGAAAAACATACACGGTTGTTGAAATATCTGAAATACTAGGAATTAACAAAAGTGCAGTGTATAGGCTAATAAAAAATAATTATTTTAAAAGTTTTAAATTTGGTAAATCATACCGAATATCAAAAGAATCATTTGACAATTGGTTTTACGACATTAAATAAAAATTATGGCAATTATACTAAATAAACTAACAAAATTTAAGCTTGTGTATTTTAATGAAAAATTTGAAGAGTGTTCAGAATTGTTTGATACAAAAATTCAAGCTGAGAAAAGAAAAAAAGAAATTACAAAGCAATTCAAAAATCCTATTAAGATTAATGAAAGTACAACTGTAGCTGACTATATTTATCAATATGTTGATACTGTTATTTCTTCAAAAAGCAGTCATACAACATATAAAGCTAAAAGATCATTGATATATAGCTACATTAGGGATTATACGAATGATTTGTTCATAAGCGAAGTTAATCAAGATGACTGTTCGGATATTATTAAAAGAATAGAAAAAGCTACTGTTAATCATCTGTCTACTAAAAAGAAAGGTCCGTATGTTTCCTATGAAGTCTTTTTTAAATGTTATAGATTACTTTTAGAAGCTTTTCAATATTTATATGTTAATGAAATTATCGATGATAATTACTTTGCCAATATAGAAGTTAAAAGAATAAAGAACCGCAAAAAAGATACTACAGAATGGACTATTACATTGTTTGAAGAAATGATGGATAACTGTAACGACAGCGATTTATTTGTCTTTTTACATTTAATATTTAATACAAAGTTAAGTATTAAAGAGATAAGAGCTTTAGAGATGTCAAATATCGTCATTTCTGATGAATTCTTAAACAGAGAATGTTGTTATATTGAATCTTCTAACATATTGGAGAGAGTTAATAAAGATGTAATAAAGCATATAAAAAGTAATGTCATTGAAATTTTTACACCTAAACAGAGCAACAGCACAAAAACAAAATTAGTGTTATACAAAAACCCTGAGCCTAAAAGAGTAATGTTACCAAATAGTCTTGCTAAATTACTTTTAGAGTATATAGATATTGTTAGGTATATCCATCACCAAAACAATTCCAAGTATAATTTTTTATTTTCAAACAATAAAGGCGAACCTATTGATTACAGAACTCTTCAAAAGAAATATGACTTGATAAAACCGAATAAGAATTTATCTTTTTTAAGCCTAAGCAAATTTGGTGCAATGAACACAAAATACTCAATGGGTGAAATTTATTATTATCAACTTAATGAAGACTTAAAATTACCTAATAATGAATATAAAAAAAGAAATTCACAAATTAAAAGAATAACTTGTGAAAAGAATATAAATGATTTTATGAAAGAAGTCGAAAACTCACTGCCTTCCGAAGAAGATGTAAATATCAGTGCATTCATTGATTTTTTAAATAAGCACGATGAGTTCAAAATCCAATTATTACACAAATTGAAGGAGGTTATCTAGATGGCATCAATACAAAATAGGAATGGCAAATTTTATTTAGTATATTACTATGAAGATATTAATAGCAAAAAACATCAAAAGTGGGAAACCTTTCATTCAATTGAAGAAGCTGAAAAGCGGAAAAAAGAAATTGAATATGAGCAAGTCAAAGGAACTTTTATTCCGCCAACAACATAAACAGTATCAAATTACATGAAAGACTTTGTAGATTTATATGGAGTTAAAAACTGGTCAGCATCAACTTATTCAAGTAATATATCACTTATTAAAAATTATATTGATCCATTTATAGGACATATAAATTTACAAGCAGTTACACCGATTGTTATTGAAAGATATTATAAAAAACTGCAATCGTCACCAGTGGCAACCAAAAATAAAATAGTTAAAACAAAACAAACAGTCTCTGTTGCAACGATAAGAGAAATTCATAAGTTATTAAAGAGTGCGTTTAATAACGCAGTAATATGGGATTTAATTTATACAAATCCGTTTATGAAGGTGAAACCGCCGCTATATCAGCCAAAGAAAAGGGAAATATGGACAGCAGAACAAATCTTATCAGCTATAAAGGCATGCAATGATGCAAAACTAGCGCTTGCAATTCAATTATCATTTGCATGTTCACTTAGAGTAGGGGAGATACTTGGATTAACCTGGGACAATGTACATATATCAAATGATGAAATTAATGATGACAATGCTTATATTTACATTGATAAGCAATTGAATGTTATACATAAAGCAAGTATGGTGGCTTTAAATATGAAAGATATTATCAAGGTGTTTGAAAATAGTGAGGAAAGGAAGAATTGCTTAGTGCTAAAGACACCTAAAACTAAATCGAGTATACGAAAAATATGGTTGCCTAATACACTTGCTTTATTATTACAAGACTGGAAGAAACAACAAAATATTTATAAAGAATATTATGGTGATGAATACCAGGATAACAATCTTGTAATTTGTTTTGAAAATGGTACTCCTTGCAGAGAATCTACAATTAGTAAAAGCTTTAATATGTTGATTAAAGAAACAGGATTACCAAAAGTAGTTTTTCACTCAATTCGTCATTCAAGTACGACATACAAATTGAAATTGAATAACGGAGATATTAAAGCAACTCAAGGTGATACAGGACATTCTCAAACTGATATGATTACAGATGTTTATAGTCATATCCTAGATGAAGACAGAAAATTAAATGCTCAGAAATTTGATAGTACTTTTTACGGTACAGAAATAAATAATGCATCATCACATAAAAAAGTGGATATTGATATGCTTGTAAATTCTCTTAAAAAAAATCCTGAGCTGTTAGAAAAAATTGCTGAATTATTAAATGAAAAATAAATTATATGTAATTTATTAGATGGTTTATTAGAAAACAGTGAATTTTAAAAATCTGTTCTATATTCCATAGGATTTTTGAACTTGTAGCACAAAATAAAAACACCTTAATAAATAAAGAATTAAGGTGCTTTTACTTTACTAATGGCGAGTCTAGCCGGGCTCGAACCGGCGGCAGATCGCTTAGGAGGCGATTCCTCTATCCAACTGAGGTATAGACCCGTGTATAAAATATGTAATTTTCTAATGAAATGGGCAAAACTTTCATCCACTTAGGAGGGGGTTATTATATCCATTTAACTAAGGGGGCATTTGCAAAATCTATAATAATATTAAGTTGTAAACGAACAGATTGTCAATCGCTTTTCCTCCAAAGGCAGATGTCAAAACATATTCTTAGGAGGCGGTCGCTCTATCCAGCTGAGCTACGAAAACATTTATAAAATCTATTCAATTTTCAACAATGAATTAACTCATTGACAATAGCTTTTTTCTAAAAAGTAGATGTTGCAACAAACTCTTATGAGTGGTTTATTATATCCGTTTAGGAAGGGTATATTTTAATTTATACTACAATATTTATTAACTATTAAATTTTACACTATATGTAAATAAAAATCAAGATTGACAAAGATTGTATATTGTTTTTTTAAATAATTTTATTAAATAAATATTAAAAAATATTTAATATTTTACCTATAAAATGCAATGTTTTAAAGGGAATATACCATAATAATAAACATAATAATTATTGTAAAATATTGATAATGTGGCAATGTGTAGAAGAATTATAAATAATGTTGAAAAAATGACTATTATAATATATAATTACTTGTATTATGTATAATGCAAAATTATGCTTTATTTTAACAATATTCATATAAAGGGGTAAAAATAAGTGAACAATATTATAGCTGTTATTGTAACATATAACAGAATAGATATGCTCAAACAGTCAATAAATGCTTTGGAAAATCAAAGTAAATATTGTGATATATTGGTTGTAAATAATGCATCTACTGATAATACAGAAGAGTGGGTGCAAAATTATATCAAAGACAAAACTGATATCCATTATGTGAATACAGGTAAAAATATAGGCGGTGCTGGTGGGTTTAATTATGGAATGCGCTGGGCTATTGAAAAAGAATATGACTATGTGTGGATAATGGATGACGATTGTTTACCAAATGAAGATTCTTTGGAAAAACTTATGAATGCAGATGAGATAATTGGTGGTCCAAATAAATATGGATTTTTATCAAGTGTTGTACTTTGGACTGACGGCCATGAATGTAAAATGAATCGTCAAAAGATAAAGAAAAGTTATTATGAATATGCAGAACTTTTAAAAGATGGTATAGTTCAAGTAGAACAAGCAACTTTTGTTTCTTTGCTTTTTCCGAAAGAAACAATTTTCAAAGTTGGACTGCCTGTAAAAGAATTTTTTATTTGGGGCGATGATATAGAATATACAAGAAGAATTACAGTGAGAAACAATTTGACATCATATATGGTTGGACAAAGTCAGGTAATTCACGCAATGAAAGAAAATTCTGGCAGCAGTATAGCAACAGATAACGCTGAAAGAATTAACAGATACAAATATGCATTTAGAAATGAGGCATATTTGTATAGAAAAGAAGGTATAAAAGGAGTATGCTATTATGTGGCAAAGTGTGGACTGAATTTATGCCGTATACTAGCAAAAGCAGAAAATCATAGATTTAAGCGATGTGGCGTTATTATAAGTAGTATGATTAAAGGTGTATTCTTTAACCCTAAAATAGAGTTTGTTGAGGAGAAGTAAAGTGGAAAAAATATCAATAATAATTCCAGTTTACAATGTGGAAAATTATATAGATAAGTGTATTCAATCATTATTTGAACAAACATATAGTAATTTTGAAATTATACTTATTGATGATGGCTCAACAGACAAAAGCCCAATATTATGTGATGAATATGCAAAAAAAGATAACAGAGTAAAAGTTTTCCATAAAGAAAATGGTGGAGTTTCATCTGCAAGAAATCTTGGACTTGAAAAATCAACAGGTGACTATATCGCTTTTGTTGACCCTGATGACTGGGTTGAAAAAGATATGATTTTTTTTATTATGGAAGATTTTAAGCAAAATAATGTGGATGCTGTTTTTTATGGATATGATGAAGTTTCATCAAATAGTAAAAATAAAAAATATCCCATAATTCATTCACCTGAAAAAACAGGAGTAGATGATGATAGACAAGCAATATATCAAATGATGATAGGTATTGGCAAAGGGTATTACACAATTATTGCCAACAAAGCATTTAAACGCAGTATTTATAAAGATAATAATTTTTTATTTGATAAAGAAATTGCTGTTGGAGAAGACAGTGTTTGGCTTGTTGAAATGGTAAAAAAATGCAACAGAGTATACTTTGATAACAGAGTTTTTTATCATTGGTTACAAAGAGAAGAAAGCGCAAGCAATAGCAAAAATATTTCACCAAAAAGATTAACTGCTATAAAGGCTCAGCAGATAAATTGCGAGAACCTTATTGAATATGGTGACGAAATTGTTGAAATTGCAAAAGGAAAGTTATATAATGATTGTTTTTTTCTACAAATTATTGCATATAGCGAAAAAAATAAATCAATTGAAAAATATATAAAACAACAGATAGAAATGGGAAAGAAAAGTTTTTTCGCAAATAACGAGTTTTCAAAAGTGCGAAAAATAAAGGTTGTTTTATGTAGTTTAATGATGAAGTTTAAGTTTAGCGGAAAGTATATAAATAGTTTAATGGATATAACTACTTATGATATAAAGAAAAAAATAAAGAGGGGAAATTAAAATGTCTTATAAGTACAAAATTTCTGTGGTAATGGCTGTATATAATGTAGAAGAATATATAGATGAGGCAATAAACAGTGTTATAAATCAATCTATTGGTTTTAAAGATATACAAATCATCTTGGTTGAAGATGGTAGCCCAGATAATTGTGCAGCTATATGTGATGATTATGTAACAAAATATCCAGATAATATAGTAGTAATACATAAACAGAATGAGGGTGCTGCACGTGCACGCTTAGATGGTATAAAAAAAGCTGAAGGTAAATATATTTCATTTTTAGACCCTGATGATACACTTTCTAGTGAAACATTTGAAAATATATATAAATTCTTTGAAGAGAATTATGATAAAACAGATATGGTTGCTATGCCTATATACTTTTTTGGAGACCAAACTGGTTCACATCCACTTAACTATAAATTTAGTAAAGGCTCTAGAGTAGTAAATTTATTTAAAGAACATACATTGTTCCAGATGAATCTCGCATCAGCTTTGATAAAAAATGAAGTGTCTAATTTAATAGATGCTGACCCAAATCTTAAGACAGCAGAAGATGCAAGAGAGGCTTTAAGAATACTTCTTAACAAAAATACATTAGGTCTTGTTAAAGAGGCAAGATATAATTATAGAAGAAGAAATGATTCTGCAATAGGAACATCAGTAGCCAAAAGAAGTTGGTATACAAACTCAATTAAGTATTTTTCAAATTATATATTGGATTATAGTAAAGAGATTTTGGGATATATTCCAAAGTATATCCAATCTGCTGTAATGTATGACTTACAATGGAAATTTACAATAGCATACTCAAAACTTGATATATTAAATGTAGAAGAAAAAAAAGAATTTATTTCTGAAATATTTAAAGTTACATTTCGTCTTGACGATGATGTAATTTTGGAACAGAGATATTTGGCACAACCATTCAAATATCATATTTTAAGAAAAAAATATGATGATAAAAGTAAAATGATTGAAATTGGAGATATGACTAATGTTTCGTTCAGTGAAACTGGTATTTTTAATATTTCCAATATGATGCTTAGAATAGAATTTTTAAAAATTGAAAACAATGTTTTAAAAATTGAAGGTGTAAGTGAAGTTTTTCTTACTGATGTAGATGCAACTGATATTATGTTTAAAGTAAATGGAAAACTTTATAATTGTGAACATATAAAAAGATATGAAGTTAAACAATGTTTAAATGAAACCATATCAATATTTAAAGGCTTTAAATTTGAAGTACCTCTTGAAAATAAAGAAAATAATGTTTCTTTTTATATCAAAGCTAATGGAAAATACTTTCAATGCCGAAATATAATTTTTGGTAGCTTTGCACCAATTAACAGAAGTAATGTATATAAAAATTCTTTTTATATAAAAAATAACTGGAGAATAACATACGATAATTTTGCTATACATGTTGATACTGTAAATAAAACTGGTGCAATAAAAAATGAAGTTAAACTCTATAAAGAACTATGGAAAAAAAATAGAGATGGTGAGAGAAAAGCAATTTTGGCAAGAGTGGCTTTTCATATGCTTAAATGTATTAAGAAAAAACCTTTATGGCTTATAAGTGATAGAACATCTAAAGCAGGTGATAACGGCATTGCTTTTTATATGTATATGAGAAAAAATCATCCAGAAATTGATTGTTACTTTGTAATAAATAAAGATTGTGCAGATTATAATGAAGCTAAAAAATATGGCCCTGTTGTTGCCAGAGACTCATTTAAACACAAGCTTATGTCTTTACTTAGTGATTATATTGTATCTTCACAAGGCGAAGTACAAATTTACAATCCTTTTCATGGACACAGCGAACCATATAGAGATATTTTGTCAGAAACTAAATTTGTTTTCCTTCAACATGGTGTTATTATACATGACTTATCAGGATGGTTAAATAAATATAATAAGAACTTGTACGGGTTTGTAACATCTGCTAAAGATGAATATAACTCTATTGTAAATACAAATTATTACTATACATCTAACGAAGTTTGGTTAACTGGGCTTCCAAGATTTGATAGACTTTACAATGATGAACAAAGACAAATAACTATTATGCCTACTTGGCGTAAGTATTTGATGACTGATTGGGATGCAAGTACAGATAGTTGGAGTACTGCTGATAACTTTACAGATAGTGATTATTACAATTTCTATAATAATCTTCTAAATGATGAAAGACTAATAAAAGCTGCTAAAGAATTAGGATATACTATTGCATTTTTCCCTCATCCAAATATACAACCAAGTGTAAAGTATTTTGATAAAAAGGATGATGTTGTATTTTTAGATAGAACAAATGAATATAGAGATGTATATGCAAAAAGTAATTTGATTGTTACTGACTATTCTTCAGCAGTTTATGACTTTGCTTACATGAGAAAACCAATTATATATGCACAATTTGATGCATCAGAATTTTTAAATGGTAAACATGTAGCTAAAAAAGGGTATTTTGAATACAAAGAAAACGGATTTGGAGAAGTACTTGACAATTTGGATAGTACAGTTGATACAATAATTGAATACATGAAAAATGACTGTCAGCTTAAAGATAAATATCGTAAACGTATAGATAATTTCTTTGCGTACAATGATAAAAATAACTGTCAGAGAGTTTATGAGAAAATTATGGAAAAAGAAAAAGAAAGACAGCAGTAAAGGAAGTGATATATGAGTATATTATTGTGTTAAACATTTATTCAGCCCTTATGCATTACAAATAATTCCTATTATCAATTTAAATGATAATATCTTGTATAAAATATGTGTGTTTATTTACAAGTTTTGTTGTAACGATAATAATGAGCTGGATGCTTTATGAAACTTTAGATTAAATTAAAAGTATTTTATATAATATAAAATTTACTAAAACAGAGGAATTATGATAGAAAAATTAAAGAAAAATCAATTTCTATTTGAAGAATTGGTAAAAAGAGATTTTAAACAAAAATATAAAAGAACAGTTCTTGGTATGGGGTGGAGCTTGCTTTCACCTTTACTTCAATTGCTTGTTATGAGCGTAGTATTTAAAAAATTCTTTGGCAGAGGTGTTAATCACTACACAATATATTTGTTCTGTGGTACACTTGTTTTCTCTTATTTTAGAGAGTCCACAACAGGTGGTATGAATGCACTTATGTCAAATGCAAGAATTTTTACAAAGGTTAATGTGCCTAAATATCTGTTTTTGTTTTCAAAAAATGTATCAGCACTTATAAACTTTGGACTTACTTTATGTATATTCTTTATATTCGCATTTGTGGATAAAATAAAATTTGGACCACACTTTATAGCACTTATTTTTCCTATATGCTGTTTGGTTGTATTTAACATAGGTATAGGTTTGATTCTTTCGGCGTTGTTTGTGTTTTTTAGAGATACAAGTTATCTTTATGACATATTCACATTGCTTTTGAACTACTTTTCAGCAATATTCTATACACTTGATGTGTATACTCCAACAGTTAGAAAATTGTTTTTGCTTAACCCTATATATTGCTATATAAAATATTTTAGAGTTGTTGTTTTAAATGGAGGAATTCCTTCAATTTCATATCATGTATTATGTGCTTTTTATGCAGTTGTTGCTTTTGGAATAGGTGCATGGGTTTATAAAAAGAACAATCATAAGTTCCTGTATTATGTATAAAGGGGTGGATATAATATGGCTATTATAAAAGCAAACAATGTCTCCATTAGATATATTACAGGAGATTTTAAAGATATTGGTTTAAAAGAATATGTTACAAGAAGATTTACAGGTAAATACCATGTTAAAGAATTTTGGGCAGATAAAAATGTAAGTTTTTCACTTGATAAAGGTGATATGCTTGGGATAATTGGTACAAATGGTGCTGGTAAATCTACATTATTGAAAGCAGTTTCTGGTATTATGCAGCCAACAGAAGGCAATATGGAGATAAACGGCAGTATTGCTGCTTTGCTTGAACTTGCAAGTGGGTTTGACGGAGAACTGACAGTAAGAGAAAATACTTATCTTCGTGGTGCTATGCTTGGATACACAAGAGAATTTATGGACAAGATGTATAATGATATTATAGATTTTGCAGAATTGAAAGATTTTCAAGAAAGACCATTTAAACAACTTTCAAGTGGTATGAAAAGTCGACTTGCTTTTTCAATTGCATGTCTTGTTAGTCCTGATATTCTTATACTTGATGAAGTTTTGAGTGTTGGTGATGGTGCTTTTCGTAAAAAAAGTGGAGATAAAATGAAACAAATTCTTGAAAATGGTGTTACAGGAATTCTTGTTTCTCACTCTGTTGGACAAGTGCGTGAAATGTGTAATAAAATTTTATGGCTTGACCATGGTAATCAAGTCGCTTTTTCAGATGATGTGAAGTTATATTGTGATGCGTATGAAGAATTTTTGATAACAAAAAAACTTCCTAAAAACATAGAAGATGTGGAAAAACTTGCACAGGACTATGAAGAAAGAAAGCGTATTGAACGTGAAAAAGCTCAGCAGAGAGAAGTAGAAAAATTACAGAATGTTTTGGAAACTGGTGATAGTGATGCAGCATTAGATGCAGCTATTAACATTATTAAAAAACACAAACCAGAACTTTTGAAATAATAAAATAAAAGACGAGTTAATATAACTCGTCTTTTTAGTTTAAAATAATAATTGAATATGAAAATTTAAATATAATAAAATATAAAAAATAAATATGTTTTATATTAGTTAAAATAAATGATACCAGATATTTATCTAATTAAATTTTAATCTATGTAATACTATAAGTTGGAATTTGTATAATAAATTTCACAAGATATACAAAAATAAAAATAGGCGGACAGTGATTTCTCACTGCCTACCTATTTTATAGTAAATAATTATTTTTCAATGTATTCTGGTGTTTTTTCTGCCAAAATGCTACCAGCTTCTTCGTCAACAACTACGATAACATCGTTGTGGAGTTGGAGAACAGAAGCAGGAACTTGTGGTGTGATATCGCCAGCAACCATTTTGTAGATGATTTCTGCTTTATCTTTACCACTTGCAACCAAGAGGATTTTTTTAGCACTCATAATTGTTTTGATACCCATTGTATAAGCTTGTGTTGGCACATCTTCTTTCTTTTCAAAGAAACGAGTATTTGCATCAATTGTGCTTTGTGTAAGGTTGATGATGTTTGTACCTTTTGCAAAGTGGTCAGCCGGTTCGTTGAAACCTACATGACCGTTGTGACCAATACCAAGAAGCTGAATGTCCACACCACCAAGAGATTTAATAACTGCATCGTAACGAGCACATTCTTTTGAAGCATCTTTTTCTGTGCCATCAGGAATGTTTGTGTTTGCCATATCAATGTCAACAAATTTGAAAAGATTGTTGTACATAAAGTATGCATAGCTTTGGTCATTGTCTTTTGTAAGACCAACATATTCATCAAGGTTTGCAGCATGGCATTTTGCAAAGCTTAAATCGCCATTTTCGTATTTTTTGATAAGTTCTTTGTATGTACTGATTGGAGATGAACCAGTTGCAAGACCGAGAACACTTTCTGGTTTGAGTGTAATTTGTGATGCAATGATGTTTGCAGCTACACGGCCTAAATCTTCATAGTTTTTTGTAACAATAACTCTCATGATATATAATCCTTTCAAAATATAAATTATTTCTGTACTTTACCAGCCAAAACAACAAGTTTGAGGTTAAGGTCTTTGTCCAAAACAACAATATCTGCTTGTTTGCCAACTGTAAGGCTACCAACCTTGTCATACAAGTCAGCAGATTTTGCAGGGTTGATTGTTGCAGCTTTAAGAGCTGTTTCAAGCTTAACACCAAAGCTAACTGCACGACGCATACAATCTGCAACATTTGTTGCACTACCAGCAATTGTTCCGTCTTCCAATGTTGCTTTACCATCGTTCATAAATACTTTTTGACCACCAAGGCTGTATTCGCCGTTTGGCATACCGCAAGCACGCATGGAGTCGCTGATAAGACATACTTTATCTTCACCAAAAATTTTGAAGATTGTGCGTACTATTGCTGGGTGAAGGTGAATACCATCACTGATAACTTCTACATATTTTGCGTTATCTGCTGCTGCACCAACAACACCAGGTTCTCTGTGGTTAAGAGCAGGCATAGCATTGAAAAGGTGTGTAACATGGTCTGCACCGTGTTCAAAAGCGGCTGTTGCTTCGTCAAATGTTGCTGTTGTGTGAGCAATACTTACACGACATACTTTGCTTGCTTTTTCAATGAATTCCAAAGAACCAGGAAGTTCTGGAGCAATATCAAGAATTCTGATGTTTTTACCAGAAACTTCGTAAAGTCTGCTGAACATATCGTAATCTGGGTTAACGATGTATTTTTCAGCTTGAGCACCTTTTTTGGATTTATTAAAGAATGGGCCTTCCATATTTACACCACGCAAAGTTGCTTGCCCATCAATTGTTTTATTAAAGAAAGGTTTTGCTGTTTCAAAAATATCTGTGAGAATAGGTTCATCAAAAGCCATTGTTGTGCCTAAGAAACTTGTAACACCTTGGCTTGCAAGATATTTTGCAATAGCTGTAATATCTTGTTCTGAATTATCACAGAAGTCACTGCCTGCTGCACCGTGAATATGTACATCTACAAAACCAGGGATAACATAGCAATCAGTTGCATCAAAAACTTCTTCACCAGAAAGATTTTCACCAATTTGACTGATTGTTGCACCTTCAAAAGAAATATCTTGGTTTACAAACTGTGCGTCTTCTGTAAACAAGTTACCATTTTTAATAATCATTGGTAATTCTCCTTTATTTTAAATATTTAAATATATAAACATATTTATAGCTAACACGCTTAATTTTATTTTAAACTTTTATGGAGATTAAAACAATAGCAAAAATTTGTGTAATTATGTACATTTTTGGTATAAAAGTATTTAAAATAAACTTCATATTAGTTTTTTTATATAAAATTTATAACAATATGTTTTATTTTTTGTATTTATTACTTATTGTGTTACAAAAATTGATGTAACTATATATTTTTCAACATTTATTTTATTTTGTGTTGAAAAAAGACACTGATAAATTCAGTGTCTTTTTGTTATTTGAGATTAGATTATTTCAACTTTTTCCATAACAACCGGATGAGCAGGTTTATCAGCCCAACCTGTTTTTACATTTGCGATTTCGTCAACAACATCCATACCGTTTACAACTTTACCAAAAGCTGCATACTGACCATCAAGGTGTGGAGCGTCTTGGTGCATAATAAAGAACTGGCTACCTGCACTGTTTGGGTCCATTGCTCTTGCCATAGAAAGAACACCACGAGTGTGTTTAAGGTCGTTTTTAACACCGTTTGCTGCAAATTCGCCTTTAATGGAATAGCCTGGACCGCCCATACCGTTTCCGTCTGGACAACCACCTTGAATCATAAATCCTTTTATAACTCTGTGGAATGTAAGGCCGTTATAGAAACCTTCTTTAACGAGCTTTTCAAAGTTTTCGCAAGAAATTGGTGCAATTTCAGGGTAAAGTTCAATTTCTATTTTTTTGCCATTATCTATTGTGATAACTACCATTATTATATCTCCTTAAAAATATTTTAAAATACTATTTAATTATACTGTTTTTATAGTAGCAGTACAAGCCTTCAAGCAATAAATTGTTGTTAAGAACAATATCTCTTTTACAATGTCCCACAATAAACTGGCTTGCACCACCTGTTGCAACTACACTGCAAGGAGAACCGATTTCTTCCTCAAAAGCCGATATCATACCATCTATACAGTATGCACTGCCAAGAACTATGCCACTTGCTAAACTCTCTTTTGTATCAGTACCTATTGCTTTTGTTGGACTTGCCAATGTTTCATCCACAACTAAGCCTGTTCTGTCACGCAATGCCCACATAGACGTAAATACACCGGGTATTATGGAAACTCCTGTAATAGCAGCATTTTTATCCATAGCAGTAACTGTTGTTGCTGTTCCCATATCAATAACAATACATGGCATAGTGTGATTTTCTTTTGTTGCCATACAAGCTGCTATTATATCAGTGCCAACTTCACTTGGATTTTTTCCTTTTATTTCAAGATGACATCGTTCATCATTTTTAAATATAACTGGTGAAACGGCAAATAATGTTTCAAGAGCTAAAGCAAGACTATCTAATGTGTTTTGTGCAACACAACATAATACACAGCCTGTTACTTTACTTACGTCAACACCATTGAGATTCATTTTTTCATGAAGAAAAGGCAAGTATTCAAATTCTGATAATCCTTTTACATATCTAAAACGCATAGATTTTATAACTTTATCATTTTCAAAAATACCGGCAACTATATCAGTGTTACCAACATCAAAACAAATAACCATATAAAAACCTCCATTGGTTTAAATCTAAATCGGTTTGCCTAATTGTAACATATATTTTAAACCATGTATATATTTTGTTTTTATCACATATATATTAAGCAGGAAATATTGAGGGGGAATATAATATGTTCGTGATTACAATAAATAAAAAAAGAATTACTCAGGCAGTAGCAATAGCAGCGTGTGTTATTGCAGTTGGTGCAATTGCTCTTGGAGTAAAAAATTTCTTTACCAAGGATGAGGCAACTTTTTCCACATCAAAAGGTATGAAACTATCTACAACACAACAGATGGTAGATTACATAGCTGAAAAAGGGCATAATGCCGATATTCAGACTGCTCAGGTTGCAGAAGTTGTAATACCAAAAAAATTCGATGATACATTTGAAAGTTTTAACGAAAAAATAAAACAGACTGATGGATTAAGCCTTGAAAAATATAAAGGGGATAAAGTTAGTAAGTGGACTTTTGAACTGATTGATTATAACGGAGAAGATAAAAAAGCAAGTGCAGTTCTTTTGCTTAAAAAAGAAAAATTAATAGGTGCATACATTTTGGAAAGTCCTGATGGTATCGCAAAACCTATGGTTCAACAGCAAAAAGATACAAAACAATAAATGATAATTTAACCCTTTGAAATTTATATGCTTTAAAATATTGCAATAGTGTTGTATAATATTATAAAGTATGTATTTTTCAAAGGGTGTTTTATGTTAATAAGATTAGACAAATATATTTCTGATATGGTGGGGATATCGCGTCAAGATACAAAAAAATTATTATCAAAGAGTGTAGTTACTGTTGATAATAAAATTGTAAAAAAGGGCGATATTAAAGTTAATGAGGAAAATGTAGTTGTTGTTAATGGAAAAAAACTTGAATATAAACAATTTGTATATATAATGCTTAATAAGCCAAAAGGCGTTGTAAGTGCAACTGATGATAAAAATGATGTAACTGTTGTTGACTTGGTTAAAGATAATTACCCAAAGAGAAATCTTTTTCCAGCAGGAAGACTTGATAAAACAAGTACAGGCTTTGTTTTGCTTACAGATGACGGAGAGTTTGCACACGATATACTTGCACCTAAAAAACATGTGCTTAAAGAATATATTGTTACAATAGACAAAGAGATAAATAATCAGATTATAGAAAATTTTAACAGTGGAGTAACACTTGCTGATGGAACAGTGTTAAAATCTGCAACTTTGATACCAACAGAGGATAAATTTGTTGTTAAAGTTATATTGAAGCAGGGTGTATATCACCAAATTAAAAGGATGTTTGGTGTTTTTGATATAGGTGTTAATGAACTTCACAGGACAAAAATAGGTTGTATCAGTCTTGATGAAACACTTCAAGGCGGAGAATATAGAGAATTATTCTTGGAAGAAGTAGAAAAAATTTACAATGATATGAACGGTTAGTTTACACTATGTTAAAACAATTATCACATGATTAGTTTATACTGTTAACTGACATTTTGATAGGCGTTTTGCATTTTGCACATAAAAAGGGCGTTTTTTTGTAAAAATATGTTGCATTATATGAAACTATTGTGTAAAATATAAATGATTTATTTTAACTATTGTGTAAAATTACAATTAAATTTATAAATAGGAGTTAATTATGTCTAACAGGATGTTTCAAGGCGTTATATACCAGATGAAAGATGTTATAGGTCGCGTAGTTGGTGTAACTGACGAAATGGGCGTTGTTATTGCTTGCAGTGACCTTGGTCAAATTGACAGCATCAAAGATGGTGTACAAGCAGAAAGAATGGCAAATAGTCAAAGCTTTGTTCGCAGCGGTTATACTTTTAGAGGATTTTCTAATAATAAACGCAATGATTTTTATGTTTTCGTTGAAGGAACAGACGATATGGCAGATAAATTTGCTGCTATGCTCAGCATCTCTATGCAGAGCTTAAAACAGTTCCACGATGAAAAATTTGACAGACTTAACTTTATAAAAAATGTTGTTATGGATAATATCATGCCAGGTGATATCTATGCAAAAGCAAGAGAAATGCACTTTGTAACTGATGTTCCAAGAGTAGTTCTCATAATAAGAGTCAGTCAACAGAAAGATATGTCTACTTTTGATGTTATACAAAACCTTTTCCCAGACAAACAAAAAGATTTTGTATTTAATACAAGTGAGACAGATACAGTTCTTATAAAAGAACTTAAAAAAGGTATTGAATCAAAAGATATCGAAAAACTTGCAGCTTCAATTGTTGATACACTTAATGTTGAATATTACATTAAAGCAACAGTTGGTATTGGTACACCAATTGTAAATATTAAAGACCTTGCAAACAGCTTTAAAGAAGCTCAAATTGCTCTTGAAGTTGGTAAGGTATTTGATACTGAAAAGAGTATTGTAAGTTATGACCATCTTGGTATTGCAAGACTTATTTATCAGTTGCCTACAACATTGTGTGAAATGTTTCTTAAAGAAGTGTTTAAACAAGGCTCAATAGAAAGTCTTGACCAAGAAACTTTATTTACAATTCAAAGCTTTTTTGAGAATAACCTTAATGTAAGTGAAACTTCAAGAGGTTTGTTCGTACACAGAAACACCCTTGTTTATCGTCTTGAAAAAATAAGAAAAATTACAGGTTTGGATTTAAGGGAGTTTGATGATGCAATTGTATTTAAAGTTGCATTGATGGTTAAAAAATATCTTCAATCCAGTCAGGATAGATATTAAATTACAATTGCCCTTAATATTCTTTGCGTAAAGATAAAGATTGTTTAAGGGCGATTTTCTATGTTATAAAATATAAAAGGATTACAACTAATGATTGATTTCAAAAATGTCACAAAATACTATAAGCCTGATATTACGGCTATGAATAATGTGTCATTGCATGTAGCTAAAGGTGAATTTGTTTTTGTTTTAGGGCCTTCCGGTGCCGGTAAAAGCACTTTTTTAAAGCTTATGCTTCGTGAAGAAGTTGCTGACAAAGGAGAAGTTATTGTAAATGGCTACAACCTCTCAAAAATAAAACAAAGAGATGTTCCATATATGAGACGCACACTTGGTGTTGTTTTTCAGGATTTTAGACTTATTCCAACAATGACAGTTTATGAAAATATCGCTTTTGCTATGCGTGTTACAAATATTGGCGAAAGAGATATTAAAAAGAGAGTTCCGTATATATTAAGCCTTGTAGGTCTTACAAATAAAGCAAAAAAATTTCCTACACAGCTTTCAGGTGGTGAGCAGCAGCGTGTTGCACTTGCAAGAGCACTTGTACATAGCCCGGAACTTGTTATTGCTGACGAACCTACTGGTAACATTGACCCAGAATTATCAATAGAAATTATGGAGCTTTTACAGGCAATAAACTCTGTTGGTACAACGGTTGTTGTTGTTACTCACGAACACGAGCTTGCTCATAAATATGCTAAACGCATTATAGAGATAAAAGATGGTTCTGTTATAAGAGACACCGCAGAAAAGGCGGTGATGTTTTAATGAAATTCTCTAATTTTAGATACCTTGTTAAACAAGGATTTATAAACTTTAAAGAAAACAGAATTATGAGTGTGGCATCAATAGGTGTTGTCCTATCATGTCTTATAATTGTTGGTGTCAGTGGACTTATTGCAATGAATATAAATGTTTTTGCTGAATTTCTTGGCAACCAAAATGAAGTTGTTGTTTACTTACTTGATGATGCGTCAGAAGAGCAGATTAACAATGTAAGTAACTATATAAAAAACAATGAGAATATTGCATCATTTGACTTTGTTTCAAAAGAAGAGGCTTTGACAGAGCAAATGAATTATCTTGGAGAATATGGCGAACTGCTTGAAGCTTATGAAGGGGATAATAACCCATTACCAGCATCATATCGCTGCAAAGTAAAAGATTTAAGACTTATTCAAAACACATCTGACCAGCTTGTAAGTTTGGAAGGAGTTGAAATGGTAAGCACTCCAACAGAACTTGCAGGTGTTCTTATTACAATTAAGAATGTAGCTTACTATGGTGGATTGGGCATTTTGGCAATTCTTGTCTTTGTAAGTATCGTTGTTATTGCAAATACAATCAGACTTACTGTTTTTGCAAGAAGAAAAGAAATCAATATAATGAAATTTGTTGGTGCAACAAATGGTTTTATTAGACTTCCTTTTATTGTTGAAGGTGTAGTTATTGGTACAATATCTGCACTTATAACTTTTGTTATTTTAAGTGGTGGATATTATTACCTTTTAAACTATCTTGCAACAACAGCAACAGGATGGCTTGCAATGGTATCCTCTGTACTTATCCCGTATGAATTTATTTGGATGCCTATGCTAATAGTATTTCTTGGATTTGGATGGTTTATTGGTATAGTTGGTAGTGCAATTTCAATGAGAAGATATCTCAAAGTTTAAATATTGGAAGATGGTGGGGTTTAATGAAAAAAAGAAAAAACATAACTAAAATGTCTATTATATCTGTAATTATGGCTTTTTCTATCATTGTAGTTCCTTTTACAGCTTTTGCAGGTGCTCAAGAGGACTATAATAAGGCTCAGGCTGAGCTTGAAAAAATACAAAAAGAGATTAACGAAATAAAAGATACTAAAAAGAAACAAGAAAAAGAAAAGAAAGATGCACAAAATCAAATAAGTCTTGTTCAAAATCAACTTAGTTCTCTCACTAATCAAATTACAGAAACATCTGAAAGACTTACTCAAAAACAAATTGAATTAGAGCAGAAAAAAGAAGATATACACGAAACAGATGAACTGTTTAAAAGCAAATTAAAAGCAATGTATGTTCGCAGAAATGGAAATATCTTGGCAACAGCTCTTGCTGTTGATACATTTTCAGAAATGTTGACATCAGTTAACACTTTACAAAATATTTCAAAGTCTGATACTGCTTTGCTTCAAAAACTTGATGAAGAGAAAAAAGAAATTGAAAAAGTTGAACAGGAAATACAAACAGAACTTGATGGATTGAATGCAAAAAAACAAATTCAAAAACAAAAACAAACAGAGCTTTCAGGTCTTTTGAAAAAAGTTAACAGTGAAATTTCACAATCAGAAGCAGATGAAGCAGCAGCTAAATCAGCATACGCAGATGCAAAAGCAGCAAGAGATGCAGCAGCAGCAGAGCTTGAAAAAGAATTTCAGCAAAGTGGTAATGTAGGCAACTTCGTTGGTGGCGAATTTATTTGGCCTTTGCCAAATAACAGAACTGTTTCATCACCTTATGGATATAGAACAATATTTGGTTATAGAGAATTCCACACTGGTATTGATATTCCTGCACCAAGCGGTACACCAATACTTGCCTCTAACAGTGGTATTGTTACAACAGCAAGATATGCATCAACTGGATATGGAAATCGTATTATAGTTGACCACGGTGGAAATCAAAAAACATTATATGCTCACTGTTCAAGCCTTGCTGTTAAAGAAGGCGATTATGTTAATCAAGGTCAAGTAATTGGATATGTTGGAACAACAGGTATGTCCACAGGTAATCACTTGCACTTTGAAATAAGACAGAACAACCAAACAGTTGACCCATATCCATATATAAAAAATCATTAAAGTAAGGAATTTTTATGAGAAAAAAAATAACATTTGGTACAGCACTTAGTTTTATATTTATTGCTATAACTGTTACCTTTTGTCTTACAATGATTTTGTCTGCTAGAATTTTTGAAAACAAAGTTTCTAATGTTAATGAAAAAGAAGTTATGTATTCAAAAATTGCAGAAGTGGACCAAGTTGTAAGACAACATTATTATACATCAATTGATGATAGAACAATTGTTGATGGAGTATCAACAGGGTATATAAATGCTCTTGGGGATACAGAAGCAAGATATTACAAAGCAAGCGAAGTTACTGCTCTTCAAAATATTTCTAAAGGCAAACTTATCGGTATCGGTATTGATGTTCAAAAAGATGTAAGTGGTTATTTCAAAGTTGTAAAAGTTGATAAAAACTCTCCAGCTGATATTGCCGAAATGAAAAAAGGCGATATGATAACAAGCATAAATGATATTGCTATTATGGCAAATAACACAAAAGAAGTTAAAGAAATGCTTACAGGTACAGAAGGTGTTGCAATAAAAATCAATTATCTTCGTGATGGCGAAGAAAAAACTGCAAATATTACTTTCTCTTTGTATGATATACCTTCTATTTCATATTCCTTAGAAGGTAGTGTAGGTTATATTAAGATTTCAACTTTTGCAGAAAAAACTGCATCAGAAGTTGATTATGCCCTTAAAAATCTTATTTCTCAAGGTGCTACAAGCTTTGTAATTGACCTTAGATTAAACCAAAGCAAAGAATTTAAATTTGCTGCTGAAGTTGCTGATATTTTTGTAAAAGAGGGTACAACAATGTATGCACAATACATTGATGATTCAAAGAAAGTTTTGTATACATCAGATAAAGAAAGTGTATCACAACCAGTTTCAATTATTGTAAACGAAACAACAGGTTATGCAGCAGAAATGTTTGCAGTAATTCTAAAAGATATATCAGGGTCTAAACTTGTTGGTACAAAAACAATGGGTAAATGCACAATTCAAACCCTTTACAGATTATCTGATGGCTCAGGTATAGAAATTACAACAGCAAGACTTGTTCCAGTTTCAACACCAGATTATCACGGTACAGGATTGGTTCCAGATTATGAAAAAGCTCTTTCCAAAGAACAAGAAATGAATTTTTATGATTTGACAATTATGACTGACCCTCAGATTACAAGAGCATTTGAAGTTGCCCAAAATATGGCTATGCAACAATAGTTTATTAAATAAAAAGACTTTCGGAATTTGCTCTGAAAGTCTTTTATTTTGATATTTATTTTGACATTTATTTAATAGGTGATTTGAATGAATAGTGTTATTATAAAAACTCCAATTGGTTATTTAAGAATAAGTGAAGAAAATGGAGAACTTATAGAAATAAAATATTTAGAAAAAGAAATATTTATGTATAATAATTATTATTCACCAGTTTTGAATGACGCTATAACACAGTTATTTGAGTACTTTGATGGTACAAGAAAAGAATTTTCATTACCATTAAAACTTGATGGAACAGAATTCACAAAAAATGTTCTTAATCAGCTTTCCAAAGTTCCTTACGGAACAACTATAACTTATACCCAGCTAGCAGAAATGGTTGGGAATATAAAAGCTGTTAGAGCTGTTGGTTCAGTTATGAGGAAAAATCCTTTTATAATTGTTTTACCTTGTCATAGAGTTTTGCCAAAAAAATTAAATTTTGGCAACTATTCAGCAGGAGGAACAGCAAATAAAGAATGGTTATTAACATTTGAAAAACAAAATATATAGCATATAAACTTAATTTTAATGAAGTTATTTTTAAAAATACTTAATAAAAATGTTTTTTTAAATTTTTAAAAAAATATTTTAAAAAAGTGTTGACAAATGGGTAAATCTGTTATATAATCATTATCGTTGCTGAGGAACACAGTAATAAAAATAAAACGGGATGTGGCTCAGTTTGGTAGAGCGCCTGGTTTGGGACCAGGATGCCGCAGGTTCGAATCCTGTCATCCCGACCACATAAACCACCGAGTTATCGGTGGTTTTTTGTTATGTAAAATTATAAAAATTTATTATAATATTTAAAATATTAATTGAGTAAAACTTATTGTATTTTATGATATAAGTAGATGATATATTGATTTAAAATATATTTGGCT
>JAHHUE010000002.1 GCA_020024155.1 Oscillospiraceae bacterium
TGGAGCTGTTAAGCAGATTCGAACTGCCGACCTCTTCCTTACCAAGGAAGTGCTCTGCCTACTGAGCTATAACAGCAATTATTTACAGAAAAAGCAACTAACATTTAGTTAGCTGCTTTTGTAAAATATGGCGACCCGAATGGGGCTCGAACCCACGACCTCTAGCGTGACAGGCTAGCGTTCTAACCAACTGAACTACCGGGCCATATTAAATTAAACAACTGTGCAAGAAAGGTTGGCAGGGGCAGTAGGACTTGAACCCACAACTTACGGTTTTGGAGACCGTTGCTCTACCAATTGAACTATACCCCTTCACAAGTTGCTAGATTATTATATTATAATAACACCATATTGTCAATAGATTTTTGAAAAAAATTTTTATTAAATTTTTATTTTTATAGGTACAATTATTGCATATTTATAATTATGTTTTATATTATATTTTTTTATTTCTTTTTATTAAAACCGAAATAAACATAGAAACCATACTTATAATAAAATATATCAGTGCATACATAAGAAAAGCTGATATACTTTTATCTAAAAACATATATGTTCCAACCAAAAATAAAAACGAAGATACAACTGGCAGTACCCACATTCTTTTTACATCATTTGATGAAACAACTCCGATTGCAATATAATATATAGGATTTATAATCAAAAACATCAGCATCATTGCCATCATTCCTGCCTTAGATGGTACAAAAGTTACTGCTATAAGTGGAAGTAATAACATTACTATTGCAGATAGTGCTATCCATTTTAAAATCTTGTTCACAATATTCCCCTCAACCCATATAATTTTTTATAGTATATCAAATAAAATAAAATAAAGCAATGCCTATAAAATTAGCATTGCTTTTATTATTAAAATACACTTGTTACAGACATAACCATAACTATAAATATTAGAATAGGTGCAATAAATTTTATTGTAAATGAAAAATATTTTTTTCCTACAAATTTGAATTTTCCACCTTGTTCCATTTCGTCTATAACTTCTTTTGGTTTAACAACCCATCCAATAAGAAATGCTGTTGCCAATGCACCAAAGGTCATAAGAACATATTCGCCAATAAAGTCATACAAATCAAGGAATCCCATTCCCATAACTTTTACATCTCCAAGTACACCAAATCCAAGTGCAACCGGTATACCCAAAACTGTAATTATTGCAGCAATTATGGGAATAATAACTTTTCTTTTAAGTTTAAAATGTTCCATAAAGAAACTGCTTGCAATTTCCAAAAGTGCAATTGAGCTTGATAGTGATGCAAATAATACAAGAGCAAAAAACACAAATCCAAATAAATTGCCCATATGCATTTGATTAAAAATAGCAGGTAATGTTATAAACATAAGACTTGGTCCTTGTGTTGGTTCAAGTCCCAATGCAAATACTGCCGGAAAAATTGCAATACCTGCAAGAATTGCAGCAAGCGTATCAAGAAGCGGAACTATAATTGAACTGCTTTGAATATTATCGTCATTTGATAAGTATGAACCATAAGTAATCATTGCACCAGCTCCCAATGACAAAGAGAAGAACATTTGTGATAATGCCATTCCCATTGTTGATGGTGTAAGTTTTGAAAAATCCGGTTTGAATAAGAATTCAAGACCTTTTTCTGCTCCCGGCAATGTTACAGAACGGATAATAACTATAACTAAAAAGAAGAATAAAACAGGCATCATAATTTTTGATGACTTTTCGATTCCGTTTTCAATACCACCTATTACTATAATCACGGTCAAAACCATAAATATAATCAAGAATATAAGAGCCACTGCTTCATTTGACACAAAACTGTTGAAATATTCTTCAGGTGCTGAAATAGCATTTGCAGAACTGAATATTGATGTTGCATATTTAACTGTATAATTTACAACCCAACCACCTAAAACACTATAAAAACCAAGAATCAAAAACACTGCAATTGTACCGGTTATACCAACAAAAGCAAATTTTTTGTTAAGTTTTTTATAAGCATATATTTGGTTAGATTTTGCTTTTCTGCCAATAGCAAATTCACAAATCATAAGTGGAAAGCCAACGAGTGCAACAAATATAAGATAAACAAGAATAAATGCAAATCCACCACTCATACCTGCTTTATAAGGAAATCCCCAAAGATTTCCAAGTCCGATAGCTGAACCAATCGACGCCATTATAAAACCAAATTTACTTGTAAATTGTCCTCTCTTTTCCATATTCTCCCTCCTACGAATTATGAATAAGATAATCCTTATTCACTAACCAATATTTATCTAATATGCTATATAAAATACCATATTTTTAGTGCTTTTTCAACAATTTTTTTAAAATAAAAACACCAAAAAAATAATTTTTTTGGTGTCTTTTTATTTAATGATTAAAATTCAATTTCCATAAGTTTTGCTGTTGCCATTATAAGAATTTCCAAGGCTTTCATAAAACCATCAATGGAATATCCTTCTTCTGCGCCATGAACAGGACCAATAAAGTCCGGGAAGAAATCTGTTTCATTTAAGCAAGGTTCAATACCAAAAGCTGCTGCTGATGGGAATTGTCTTGCATAAGTGCCACCACCGATTGTATATGGCTGTTCGTTTTTACCAGTTGCATCATTATAAGCTTTAAGCAAAGCTTGAATTGGTGCAGAATCTTTATCAACATAGAATGGTGCAACTGATTCAAAGTTTTCAACTGTACCATTAACCTTAGCAAGTTTTTCAATAAGTTGTTTTTGAATAGTTTCTCCAGATGTAGATGTTGGATATCTAACATTGATATTTTGAACAAATTTGCTATCGCTTATTTTCATCATACCACCAATACAGGTAAGAGGTTCAAAAATACCATCATCGGAATCTATTCCAAGGCCTTCGCCATAATTTGTTGCATTAAGTTCTTTAAGCATTTCAAAATATGATTTTTCTTCTTCTGCAAGCAAATTGTTGTCAATGCAATAATTTACAAGCATACCTATTGCATTTTTTGTTCCTTCTGGCATTGCTGCGTGTCCACCAATACCAAATGATTTAAGCGTTGCAATATCACCTTCAACTGTAATTTCTATACCATCTGCTGCCGGCAATTCTTTTCCGGTATATTTAACAGAAATTGTTGCACGGTCTGGAATAACATTTGATGCAACACCTGCTGTAAAATCAACAACATTTCCGTTTTTGATTTCTGGGCTTACAAGATTGCATGAAGCCTGTCCTTTTTCACCACAACAAACTGGGAAATTAGCATCTGGAGTAAATGCAAATACTGGTGCTGGATAGTTTTTAAGATAATACTGCAAATCCCTCATACCTGTTTCTTCTTCACAGCCAAACAAAGCTCTAAGTGTGTATGGGAGTTCAGGATAATTATCTTTAAAGAATTTAAGCATATACATTGTGAGAACTGCTGGGCCTTTATCATCACATACGCCACGACCGATAAGCCAACCTTCAACTTCTCTTACAATAAATGGGTCTGCTTTCCAACCATTTCCTGCTGGAACAACATCAAGGTGAGCAATTGTTGCAATATATTTATCGCTTTTACCCTTAACCTGAGCCCAACCCATATAACCTTCACAGTCATAAGTTTCAAGTCCAAGTTTTTCAGACATATCAAATGCCATATCAAGAGCTTCTCTGCTTCCTGCACCAAACGGAGCTTTTTCCCCTGCCGGTTCAGCAAGCAAACTTTTTACAGAGCAAAGCTTTTTAATATCTTCAACGATATTTCTTTCATTATCTTTTACAAATTTCAACACTTGTGATTTAAGGTTTTGTTCTGTCATAATATTTCTCCTTAAAATAATTTATTTGTACTTTAAACGCTATTTATTATTATATACAAATCAAAGCACAATTACAACACAAAACATTTGTAATATAAGTTATGTTATGTTATCATACTAATACTAAAATAAATTATACAAGGAGATTATATGAAAAAATTTTTCAACATAAACACAATACTTATTCTTGCAGTTCTTTTATGTGGTATTGTCGGCTTATGGTATGTAAATGCAAATAAAAGTTCAGGTTCAAAAGCCATTGTAGATATAAGATATGGTGGTAAAACAGAAAGAATTGAAATAGACCTTTCTGTTGATGATACTTATCATATTGAAGCAGCATATCCTGTAACTCTTGTTGTTAAAGATGGTAAAATCTCATTCCAAGACAGTAAATGTCCTGACCATCTTTGTGAAGGTTTTGGCTGGTTAAGCTATGATAGCGATTTTGCTTCTTGTTTACCTGCCGGAGTTGTTGTTTCAATTGATGCCCCTGGTCAATAATATATTTATAAAACGGAGGTAATCATTATGAAAAATCTAAAAATATCAGTTATCCTTTTGCTTATTTTAATATTGTTTTCAACTCTGGTTGTTGCTAATGTTAAAAATATTGAAAATCAAATAGATAGTAATTCAACTAGTAGTATGTCACAAATAAGCAGCGAAACAGATATTTTATTAGATAATGTGATTACCTCAGACAGTAATTATATAGAAAATAACATCAAAGCATCTTTGCCTGTTATTGATATACCAAGCGACAATCTTAGTTGTGAAAAAATAACATGGGGGCCAGGTTCAAATTTCAATGAAAATAATCAGCCTTCTGCCTGTGTTTCACTTCAAGAAAAATACGGCAATTTAGGTGCTGTATTTTTAAATAATGATAAAAAGATATATTTGACATTTGACCTTGGATATGAATCCGGCTTTACAAACGATATTCTTGACGCTTTAAAAGAAAATAATGTAAAAGCAACTTTCTTTCTAACAGGTAGCTATGCAAGTAAGCAGGATGAAATTGTACAAAGAATATTAAACGAAGGTCATACAATTGGCAATCACAGTTTTTCTCATCTTGATATGACATCAATCTCTGATGCAGACTGTAAAGATGAGATTATGAAAGTTCATAATATAATAAAGGATAAATTTGGCTATGAATGTCATCTTTTCCGTTTTCCTACCGGAGCTTTCAGCGAAAAAACTCTTGCTATTGCAGCAGACTGTGGTTATCACAGTATTTTTTGGTCTTTTGCATATAATGACTGGGATAACGCAAATCAACCAGATGTTGAAACTGCACTTACAAGACTAAAAGACAGACTTCATTCCGGTGCTATATATTTATTGCACCCAATGGAAACAAATAGTAAAATTTTATCTGATTTTATAAAAACTGCACAAAATGATGGTTATGAAATTGGAGTATTCTAATATTTAATTTACTGGTATCAGATATATTTATCTGATACCTTTTTATTTAAAAATAAAAAATCGTATTATGTATACAATAATTTTACAACTTTTTATAGATTTTTATTGTTGTTCTATCTTTTATTTGATATAATTTTATAAAAGATACAATGTATATTATACAATTTATATCATAAAATCATATAGGAGGAATCTTATGAAAAAAATAATATTATCCATATTTCTTTCAATGGCATTATTGCTTACTGCTTGTCATGTGGAAATAAATGTATCCCCAAAAGAAAACAGTTCATCAAATCAAAATGCAACCACTAGTTCTAATGAAGAGCCAGCCAAAAACCCTGATACAACTTCTGACTCTAACAGCTCTAACTCAGGTAACTTAGATGCTCCGACATCTCCGGAAATAACAGGAAATAATACTGCACAAGCTCTTGCAGATTTCAATTCTATTGAAATTGATGTTCTTGCAGCAGATATTCAAATTGTTAATGGTAGCGAATTGTCAGTTTCATACAATTTTTCTGACAAAGAACCTATTAAAAAAATGAATGTCATAGACGGTATTTTATATATTGAAACTTCTTTTAATCCTATGGAAATATTTGATAGAAGCAATAACTGGTTTGTTACTATTACTATTCCTGAAGGAACAACTCTTCTTGATGTTGATTTGGAAACAATATCCGGTAACATTGATGTAAGTGGTATTTCATGTAATTCTTGTTCTGTAAGTTCAAAAGCTGGAACAATAAATGTTAACAACTTAACTTCAACTGAATTAGATGCTGAATCAATAAGTGGAGATATAAGAGTAGTTGATACATCTTCATCAAAGGCAGATTTTGAAACCATATCCAGTAATTTAGATATTTCAGGTACTTTTGGTGAACTTGAAACATCTTCTGTTTCAGGAAACACAAACATTGTTGGCTCAATTTCTATGCCTAGTAAACTGGAAAGCACTTCTGGAAATATCTCCCTTTCTGTTAATCAACCTATTTCTCTTATGGCACAAAGTACAGGTTCAATAACTATGAATGGCAAAAAATCTTCTTCTCCTCTAAGAACAGTTGATGGCATTCCAGTAGAAATCCAATCTATCTCTGGTAAAATAGCTGTACAATCAACAAATTAAGGCTTACAAACAAAAAGCAAGGGAATCAGTATTTCCTTGCTTTTTATTTTGCTTAATATTTCAATATTATCTTGTTATAGAGCAAAACCACCGTCAACTGTAATAATTTGCCCTGTCACAAAGCTTGCTTTTTCACTAAGAATAAAATCTACCATATTGGCAATATCTTCTGTTGTTCCAATTCTTCCAAGTGGAGTTTCCTGTTCAAGATTTTTCATATCTTCTTCTGAAAAGCAGTTAAGCATATCTGTTTTAATTACCCCCGGACAAATTGCATTAACTCTTATTCCACTTGGTGCAAGTTCTTGAGCCAAAGCCTTTGTAAAAGCATTTATACCACCTTTACTTGCAGAATACACAGCCTCACAGCTTGCACCGTTATTTCCCCAAACAGAAGAGATATTCACAATATTTCCTGAGTGCTGCTTAACCATTATATCTGCACTTTTTTGAGAAATGTATATTGTTCCGTTAAGATTTACAGACAATAAATTTATTATTTGTTCTTCTGTCATATCCTGCAAAAGTCCAACATAAGAAATACCTGCACAGTTTACAGTTGCATCAAGTCTTCCATAATTTTCAACAATATGGTCAAATAGCTCTTTTACATTTGTATAATCTGAAACATTACACTTTACAAAATCTATTCCATACTGTTGACTGAGATATGTTATATCTTTGGCAGAATTATTATATGTGCCAATTACTGTATATCCACTTTGACTAAGTGTAATGGCAATCTGTTTGCCAATTCCTCGGCTTGCACCGGTTACAAGTACAATCTTCATAAAAACCTCTTCAAACAAAAGGCAAGGAAACAAAATTCTCCTTGCCTTTACTTTTGTTATTTATAAAAAATTAGTAAGCTTTACCCCAAACAACAACTGTGTCTGTTTCTTTGCCACATACCGGACAAACACCTTTTTTAACACCTTGTTCACCAAATGGCATACATCTTGAAGAAAGGCCTGCCTGGTCTTTCATTGCCTGTTCACATTCTGCACTGCCACACCAATGTGATTTAATAAAGCC
This sequence comes from Oscillospiraceae bacterium, assembly GCA_020024155.1. Classification (GTDB taxonomy): domain Bacteria; phylum Bacillota; class Clostridia; order Oscillospirales; family Ruminococcaceae; genus RGIG3102. The sequence continues at coordinate 7,396 of JAHHUE010000002.1, forward strand.
GTCATTTTTGTCAGCTTGAGCAATGATTTCTTCCATTTTTTCAAGTTCAACAGTTCTTGTTACAAGATTTTCTTTTGCTCTGTTGTACAAATCTTGTTCAAGATTTTTATAGAGTTTTGCAAGTTCTTCTTCAAGGTTATCAAGACTTACAAAGAGTTTTTCTCTTGTATCACGACGAACAAGAACACACTGATTTTTCTCTATATCTTTTGGACCAATTTCAAGACGAACTGGAACACCTTTCATTTCATATTCGCTGAATTTCCAACCTGGTGAGTTTTCAGAATCATCAAGTTTAACTCTGTAAAGTTTTTCAAGTTGTGCTTTAAGTTCGTTTGCTTTTTCAAGAACACCTTCTTTGTGCTGAGCAACAGGAATAATAACAAGCTGATATGGAGCAACTGCTGGTGGCAAAACAAGACCTTCATCGTCGCCATGGCACATTATAAGAGCACCGATAACTCTTGTTGACATACCCCAAGAAGTTTGATATGGATATGAAATACCATTATTTCTATCTGCAAATGTGATGTCAAATGCTCTTGTAAAGCCGTCACCAAAGTAATGGCTTGTACCACTCTGCAAAGCTTTACCGTCGTGCATCATAGCTTCAACTGTATATGTAGCTTCTGCACCTGCAAATTTTTCGCTGTCTGTTTTCTGACCTCTGATAACAGGTACCATAAGTTCAGTTTCAAGGAAATCTGCGTATGTTTCAAGCTGTTGAAGTGTTTCTGCTTTTGCTTCTTCTGCTGTTTCGTGAAGTGTATGACCTTCATTCCACCAAAATTCACGACCACGAAGGAATGGTCTTGTTGTTTTTTCCCATCTTACAACACTGCACCATTGATTATAAAGGAATGGCAACTGACGATAGCTTTGGAGAATATTTTTCCAGTGGTCACAGAATAAAACTTCACTTGTTGGACGCACACACATACGCTCTTCAAGTTTTTCTTTACCACCAAAGTCAATCCATGCTACTTCCGGAGCAAAGCCTTCAACATGGTCTTTTTCTTTTTGTAAAAGACTTTCTGGAATAAGCAAAGGAAGTGCCATATTCACATGACCTGTTGCTTTAAAGCGTCTATCAAGACATTTCTGAATGTTTTCCCATATAGCATAGCCATAAGGACGCACAAACATAAAACCTTTAACAGTTGAATAATCAACAAGTTCTGCTTTAAGACAAATATCTGTAAACCATTGTGCAAAATCTTCATCACGACTTGTGATGCTTTTTACTAATTTTTTATCGTTCGCCATTATAAATCCTCTCTTAACAAAAAAACTTGCCCCTTAAATTTATATAAGGGGCAAAATATATTACATATTATCTTCTATAAATTTTACAACATCGCCCACTGTTTTCAAGTCTTCGATAGCATTTTCGGGAACTTCTATATTAAATTCATCTTCAATAGACATAACAATATCAACAAGGTCTATGCTGTCTGCATCAAAATCATCCATAAGGTTTGAATCCATTGTAACTATTTCTTCACTAAGTTCCAATTGTTCACAAATAATTTTTCTCAATTTTTCAAAAACCATAGTTATTCTCCTTAACATAATATTTTTATTTTAAGTGGATACTCCACTATTTTACCTATTTATCTATTCATTTATAACTTTTTTTATACAAATTGTCAAGCCATTTAACGATAATCTATATTGAGATTTGCTATTCCGTTAAGTGATGTATCTCCAATATTACCCGATAAATACTCATAATATCCTTGTGCTGCAATCATAGCCCCATTGTCACCACAAAGTTCTATATCTGGGCAAACAAACTTCTTACCTTTTGCTTTTTCTTGTATAAGCTCTCTCAATCTTCTGTTTGCTGCAACGCCACCTGCAATTGCAATTGTATCATATCCAAATTCATTTGATGCGTTTACAAGATTATCGCTGAGTATTTGTGATATTTTTTCTTCAAAACTTGCTGCAAGGCTGTTTATATCTGTTTCTTCTCCTTTCATATTGTTTGTATTAAAAATATTTATAACCGCTGTTTTTAAACCAGAAAAACTTACATCATATTTATTTTCTGTATGTGGTGTAGGTAATTTGTATTTTGTTTTATCTCCTGAAAGTGCAGCCTTTGAAACAGCCGGACCCCCTGGATAACCAAGACCTAATGTACGGCTTACTTTATCAAAAGCCTCACCTGCTGCGTCATCTATTGTTCTGCCAATAACACGAAATTTTGTGTAATCTTCAACTGCAACAATATGACTATGTCCACCAGATGCAACAAGGCAGATAAACGGTGGTTTAAGGTCTTTATGTGTAAGATATAAAGCTGCAATATGCCCTCTTATATGGTGTGTTGGAACAAGTGGTTTTCCGCTTGCAAAACTAAGTCCCTTTGCAAAATTAACACCAACAAGCAACGCACCAATAAGACCCGGTGCAAATGTACAAGCAATTGCGTCTATATCATTTACAGTAAGATTTGCGTCGTCAAAGCATTTCTGAACCACTTCACTTACAGCATCAATATGTCTTCTCGAAGCAATTTCCGGCACAACACCACCATATAAACCGTGTTCTTCTGCTTGTGAATAAACTATACTTGAAAGTATTTCTCTGCCATCTTTAACAATGGAAGCAGCTGTTTCGTCACAGCTGGATTCTATACCTAAAACTAACATATATATTCCTTCTTAATATTTTCAATTACATCTAACCGTATAATTATACTATTATACATCTCTTTTGTAAATAATAGCAGTTTCTGTTGGGTTTTGATAAAAGTTTTTTCTCTTTCCAAGCATTTCAAAACCCAGTTTTTCGTATAATCTTATAGCTGATATATTGCTTTCTCTTACTTCCAAAACACAAGGAAGATTTATCTGTGATAATGTTTCTTTGAGAAGATATTCGCCATAACCTTTTCTTTGTTTTTCTTTATCTGTAACAACAAATACCAACTCTGCGTCATCACTTACAAGGTATGATATGAATGCAACCACATTTTTCTCATCTTCCAAAACAAAACTTTTTATACTGTCGTTAGCCAAACTGTCAGAAAGAGCTTTTTTGCTCCATCCGTCTATAACATTTTTAAAAATTTCAGAAACTTTATCAACATCTTCTTGCTGAAAAGCTCTAACCTTTTGCAACATACCAGTTTTCCCCCATATTTACATCTACTTTGAGTGGAACTGAAAGTTTTGCAGCACCCTGCATTTCTTCAAGAAGAATTTTCATTGCTTTTTCTTTTTCTTCAATTGGTGCTTCAACAATAAGTTCGTCGTGTACCTGTAAAATAAGTTTTGCTTTAAGTCCTTCTTCTTTAAGTCTGTTTGCAACTTTTACCATTGCAATTTTGATTATATCGGCACTTGTACCTTGAATTGGTGTATTCATTGCCATTCTTGCACCAAGAGCCTGAATATTTTTATTTGAGTTATTTATTTCTGGCAATACACGCTTACGGTTATACAGTGTTGCAACATATCCATTATCTTTTGCAAACTGTGTTATTGTGCTCATATATTCTTTAACGCCTTTAAATGTATTTAGATAATTCTTTATAAATTCATCAGCTTCTTTAACTGTTATGCCCACATCTTTTGCAAGACTGAATGCACCTATGCCATATACAATACCAAAGTTTACAGCTTTTGCACGAGAACGGATTTTAGGTGTAACCATTTCAACCGGAAGTCCCATAATAGCAGCTGCTGTTTGAGTGTGAATATCTTCATTGTTGATAAATGCTTTTTGCATAGTTTCATCGCCACTTATATGTGCAAGTATGCGAAGTTCTATCTGAGAATAGTCAGCATCAAGTAAAATATAGCCTTCTTTTGCAACAAAGAATTTACGCAATTTTTGCCCTAATTCTGTTCTTACAGGAATATTCTGCAAGTTAGGTTCACCAGAAGAAATTCTGCCAGTTCTTGTTTCCGTTTGATTGAATGTTGTGTGAATTCTGCCGTCTTCTTTTATCTTATCTTTTAAGCCTTCAACATAAGTGCTGTTGAGTTTTTGATATGTGCGATAATTTAAGATTTTATCTATAACCGGATGATATTTTCTCAACCCTTCTAAAACTTCTGCATTTGTTGAGTAACCGGATTTTGTTTTTTTACCGGTTGGAAGTTCCAGTGTTTCAAATAAAGCTTTACCAAGTTGTTTTGGACTGTTAAGGTTAAATTCATAACCAACCATTTCATAAACACTCTGCAAGTCTTTTGCAAGTTGTTCTTTAAGCATTTCACCAAATTCTGTAAGTGCTTTTTTATCAACTCCAAAGCCTTCGTATTCCATATCAGCAAGCACTTTTGCAAGTGGCATTTCTATTTCGTATAAAAGTTCTTGTTGATTTTCGTCCTCAACAAATTTTTTATAATACTCATAAACCTGCATAGCAAAAGGAGCAAAAACATCTGCACAGTCAAACTCTGCAACAGCATCACAAGATGCAGAAATTCTTTCAAAATCATAGCTTGCAGCACTTGGATTTGCAAGATATGCTGCAAGTTTCATACAAAACACAACATTATTTATCTGTATTTTATTTTCATTGCAGAAATTATATAAAGATTTACTGTCATAAGCTATTTTTTCTTTTGTTTTATCCTCTAAAAATTCTTTCAGAAGTTCGCTATCTGATTTGCAAGAATAAATATTTTTATCCCACATAACGATAAATTTTTCTTCGTTTTGATATACAATAGCCTTGTTTAAGGAGTTATCAAAGTCTTTGATTTCAATATATTCAAGAGTTTTAACTGTATCAAACAAATTTGTATTTTCAATATTTTCTGATGGAACAATTTTTTCTGCCATAGAAAACATTTCAAGGCTTTTAAGTGTGTGAGAAACCTTCTGTGAGTCTAATGTTTTTTTGATGTAGGATTCTGGATTTGTGTCTATATCTACATCACAACATATAGTACCAAGTTTTTGAGAAAGATATGCCATTTCTTTGTCTGCTATAAGTTTTTCTCTAACACTTTTTTTTATGGCAGGGTCATCAATATTTTCATAAACGCCGTCAAGACTGTTAAATTTCTGCAAAAGAGAAACAGCTGTTTTTTCTCCAACTCCTTTTACACCGGGAATATTATCAGATGTATCCCCCATAAGAGCCTTAAGGTCTATAAGTTTATCTGGTGTAAGACCATATTTTTCAGTTACAGCATTAACATCCATTATTTGATTTTGCCCTTTACCCGATTGTGTCGTTGCAAGAATAATATTTACATTTTCATCTGCAAGCTGCAAAGAATCTCTATCACCGGTAGCAATATAGCATTTATCCCCTCTTGCTGAACAACTTTTTGCTATTGTTCCAAGAATATCATCAGCCTCAAAACCTTCTTTGGTTATAATTGTATATCCAAGGTCTGTTAATAATTCCTTTAAAACTGGCATTTGCTGTGCCAATTCTTCCGGCATACCTTTACGAGTACCCTTGTATCCGTCATACATCTTATGTCTGAATGTTTTTGCTTTAAGGTCAAAAGCAATAGCAATACGGTCTGGTTTTATTTCCTGTTCAAGTTTTATAAGAATGTTTAAAAAGCCATATATACCGTTTGTATATTGACCATCTTTTGTTGTTAAAAGTTTTATGCCATAAAAAGCACGGTTCAGAATACTGTTTCCGTCAAGTGCCAAAAATTTCATATTTTTACCCCATATTAAATAATAATTTACTTATTAGTATACCATATTTCTGCAATTTATGGTATAATATTTGACTACAAAATAATTTATTTTTTTAAACGAGGTTTTAATGGAAATTAAAGGTTTAAATATAAAAAATAAAGCTGTTCTTGCTCCAATGGCCGGTTTTTGCGACATTGTTATGCGTAAAGTTGCTGATGATTTTGACGCTGGCTTTACTGTTAGTGAACTTATCAGTGCAAGAGCTTTATATTATGGCGATAAAAAAAGTCACACTCTTATGGATAATTTTGACTGTAAAAGTCCGTATGGTATTCAGCTTTTTGGCTTTGAGCCAAATGATTTTATTTCTGCAACAGAACACACTTTAAAGCACAATCCGGATTTTATTGATATAAATATGGGTTGTCCTGCACCTAAAATAGTTAATAACGGCAGCGGCAGTGCTCTTATGAAAACACCAGAGCTTGCACAGCAAATTGCAAAGACTGTTGTTGATAATGCAAAAGGCTTGCCAGTAAGTGTAAAAATGCGTAAAGGCTGGGACGAAAACTGTATAACTGCTGTTGAGCTTGCAAAACGATGTGAAGATGTGGGTGTAAGTTTCATTACTGTTCACGCAAGAACAAGAGTAGAAATGTATAACCCTGGTATTGACCTTGATATAATCAAAGCTGTAAAACAAGCTGTAAATATTCCTGTTATAGGAAACGGTGATATAACTTGCCCAGAAGATGCAATAAAAATGATGGATTACACCGGTTGTGATTATGTTATGGTTGGCAGAGAAGCGTTAAGCCGTCCTTGGATATTCAAACAGATTAAACAAGCTATTAACGGCGAAACTATTGACAGTGACCCAACTATTGAAGAGAGAATGAAATTATTGTTGTGGCACATTGAAAAGCTATGTGAAGTAAACGGTGAAAGTGCCGGTATGAAAAAAGCTCGTGGGCAGGCAGCTTTGTATATGAAAGGTCTGCGTGGAGCAGCTCATTTAAGATATCTTACTAATAGCTTAACGGTATTTGATGATGCAAAAAATCTTGTTAATGAGGTATTAAAAGAAAATGTTTAATTTTAACGCTCTTGTTTCTCGTATAAAATATATTCCAAGATGGAGTCTTATGCGACAAAGCCGTCAGGAATTTTTGGCAGAACATACAACAGAAGTTATGCAAATAGCACATACTCTTGCTGCAATTGCAAATAAAAAGTTTGGTCAGAATGTAAATACAGAAAATATAATTATTTGTGGTTTATACCACGATATAAGCGAAATTTTAACCGGAGATATGCCAACTCCTGTTAAATATAATGACGAAACTTTAAAATGTGCTTATAAAGATATGGAAGCAAAAGCAATTGCTAAAATGCTTGAAACAATTGATGAAGATATAAAAGATGATATTTCTCCGTTTGTAACAGCAGAAAATCTTTCAGAAAGAGAAACAAAGATACTGAAAGCAGCAGACAAATTTTCTGCTCTTATAAAATGTATGGAAGAATTGCAGTGTGGAAATGCTGAGTTTAAATCTGCGTATACAAGCACAAAACAAAGTCTAGAAGATATGCATCTGCCTGAAATTGACTATTTTATAAAAAATATGTTGCCTTCTTACAGTTTATGTCTTGATGAGCTTGCAAAAATTTAAACAATAAAGGAGCTATAAGTTGAAAAGTTTTTTAAAAAATTCTTATGTTAAAATTTTCATACTTGGTTTTGCCACCTGTTTTTGCATACTTTTACCTTTTTTAATTATAGATAAAGGCTTTTTCCTATACGCTGGGGATTTTAACAGTCAGCAAATACCATTTAATATGTATGCTAACAATATGGTTAAGCAAGGTGCTTTAAATTGGAGTTGGGCAACTGACCTTGGCTCATCAATGATAAACAGCTATTCTTTTTATCTTTTAGGCTCACCTGTTTTCTGGCTAGGTTGTTTATTTCCATATAAGTTAATGCCGTATTTTTTACCTTTTGGTTTGATGATTAAGTTTGGGTTTGCATCTCTTGGTGCATTTTGCTTTCTTAAAAGATATTCCAAAAATGAAAACTACGCTTTTGTAGGTGCTATTTTATATGCATTCAGTGGTTTTTCAATTTACAACATATTCTTTAATCACTTTTTAGAATCTGTTGCTATGTTTCCGTTTTTATTATGGAGCTTAGATGAGTTTATCTATGAAAAACGAAGAGGTTTATTTGCTTTTTTTGTAGCGTTAAACCTATTAAATAACTACTTTTTCTTTATTGGTCAAGTTGTTTTTCTGTTTATATATTTTATCTGTAAAATTGTATCAAAAGAATATACTATATCAATAAAACAATTTTTTAATCTTGCATTTGAAAGTATACTTGGATGCTTGATGAGTATGGTTCTTTTCTTACCATCTGTTTTAAATATTTTGCAAAATCCTCGCAGTACAAAAATGGCAAAGGATTTTGGATTATGGATGTATGGAACTGTACAACAGTATTTTGCAATTGTTCAATCAGCATTTTTCCCACCGGAAAGTCCATACTCTCCAAACCTGTTTACTCAGGGAAATATCAAGTGGACAAGTATATCTGCATTTGTTGTTCTTGGTGGTATGTTTGGATATTTTATATTTTTAAAATATTTCAAAAAATCAGCATTTACAAAAATTTTTACTTGTTGTGTTATCTTTGCACTTGTACCAATACTTAACAGCAGTTTCTATATGTTCAATCGCAGTTATTATGCAAGATGGTTTTATATGCCTATCTTAATTCTCTGTGCAATGAATATGCAAAGTTATGAACTTACAAAAGAAAAAATCTATTACGGTTTAAAAAAAGTTACCGTTTTAACTTGTATCTTCTGCGTTTTCGGGCTAACACCTTCAACTAATAGTGACGGAAAATTCAAACTTGGTCTTGAAAAAGAAATTCCACTTTTCTGGCTTTCATTCCTTATTGCAATTTTCAGCATATATATGCTATTTGTTATTGTAGAAAACTATAAAGATAAACCAAAATATTCTCAAAAATTACTTATGACTGCATTAAGTATTGTTATGGTTTTTGCAATACTCCATATATCTATTGTTAAATTACCACAGTCAAACGCAGATAGAAATTATATCAAACAAAACTATGCTCCACTTGATACTTTTACATTAAATGATGATAGCTCAGATTATCGTCTTGACGCATATCAGTGTTATAATAATATGGGATTGTTTTATAACAAACCATTTATTCAATTTTTCAACAGCACTGTTACACCTTCTATTATGGATTTTTATCCTTATGTTGGTGTAAAAAGAGATGTATCTTCAAAACCGGAATATTCAAATTACGCTTTAAGAAGCTTATTATCAGTTAAATATATAGTTATGCCAACTCATGAGGTTGACAATTTCTACGAAGAAGGTTACGATAAAATTTATAGTCCCTACTCTGTTTCAGAGCCATATAAAATATTTAAAAATGACTATTTTATTCCTATGGGATTTACTTATGATAAATATGTAACCGAAGAGCAAATGCAGCAAGTTGCAGCTGAAAACCGAAGTAACATTATGCTTAAAGCAATTTTGTGTGATGAAAGTATTGTTGATAACCTAAAACTGTCTTTGGATAAATTAGATAACAGCTTTTTGAACGACCATTCTTTCGCATCTTTCACCAGTGATGTAGAAGAAAGACGCAATTGCAGTGGATATTATTTTGAGCAGACAAAAGACGGTTTTATCTCTAATATTCAATTGTATCAGCCAAATCTTGTTTTCTACTCTGTTCCTTATGATGAAGGATTTACTGCATATGTAAACGGAGAAGAAACAAAAATATATAAAGTAAACGCAGGGCTTTCTGCCGTTTATGCGCCAGCCGGAGATAATGAAATTATTTTCTCTTATCGCACTCCTGGGTTAAATCTTGGAATATTGATAAGCATTTTAGCCTTAGCAATTTATATAATCTATCTTATAGCAATTTTTAAAAAGAAGGATATAAAGTAAATGGAAATTAACAGAATTTTAGCAAGTGAATTTAAAAAGGAATTATGGCAGATTGAAAATGCTGTTGCACTTATGGACGAAGGCGCAACAATTCCATTTATTGCTCGTTACAGAAAAGAAAAGACTGGTGAACTTGATGACCAGATTTTGAGAGAAATTTTTGAGCGTTTAACTTATCTTAGAAATCTTGAACAGAGAAAGCAAGAAGTTATTACATCTATAACAGAACAAGAAAAAATGACTGATGAAATTATGAATGCTATTTCTCGTGCAAATACGCTCAGCGAAGTTGAAGATATTTATCGTCCATTTAAGCCAAAAAGAAAAACTCGTGCATCTGTTGCAAAAGAAAAAGGTCTTGAACCTTTGGCAAAAGAAATTATGGAACAGCGTCCAGTGGCTGACCCTATGGCTCTTGCAGAAGAATATGTTAATGAGGAAAAGGGTGTTAACTCAGCAGAAGATGCTCTTAAAGGTGCAATGGATATTATCGCAGAAGATGTTTCTGATAATGCCAATGTAAGAAAAACTTTAAAAGCTTTATATTTCCGTACTGGTGAAGTTTCATCAAAAGGAGACGAAGAAAAAGAAAGTGTTTATACTCAATACTATGATTTTTCAGAAAAAGTAAACAAAATAGCTTCTCACCGTGTTCTCGCAATTGACCGTGGTGAAAAAGAAGGTTTCCTTAAAGTAAATATTTCTGTCGACTCTATAAGTGCAATTGCAGAAATTGAAAAAATTTATATTGTAAACGACGGCAAATGTGCTCAGGTTGTAAAAGATGCTATTGCAGACGGATATCAAAGACTTTTACACCCAAGTCTTGATACAGAAATAAGAAATAACCTTACTGATGTTGCTTGTGAAGGTGCTATAAAATTATTTGGAGATAACTTAAAACAACTTTTGCTTGTACCACCAGTTAAAGGAAAAACTTGTATGGCTCTTGACCCAGGTTATCGTACAGGTTGTAAAATGGCTATTGTTGACCCAACAGGAAAGGTTTTAGATACAGGTGTTGTGTATATGACACTTGATATTCACGACAAAGAAAAAGCTAAAAATCAGCTTAAAAAGCTTATTGCAAAACACGATGTTGATATAATCTCAATAGGTAATGGTACTGCGACCAAAGAAACAGAAATGTTTGTTGCAGCTATGCTTAAAGAGATTGATAAGCCAATAAGTTATATGGTTGTAAGCGAAGCCGGTGCGTCAGTATATTCTGCATCAAAACTTGCAGCAGCTGAATTTCCACAGTTTGATGTTGCTTTAAGAAGTGCTGTTTCAATTGCAAGAAGATTGCAAGATCCTCTTGCCGAGCTTGTTAAAATTGACCCAAAATCTATTGGTGTAGGTCAGTATCAGCACGATATGCCAAAACAAAAACTTGAAGAAAGTCTTGACGGTGTTGTTGAATATTGTGTTAACACTGTTGGTGTTGACCTTAACACTGCATCTGCACCACTTTTGGAAAGAGTTTCAGGTCTTAATAAATCAATTGCTAAAAACATTGTTACATATCGTGAAGAAAACGGTGCTTTTGAAAAAAGAAATCAACTTCTTAAAGTTTCAAAACTTGGGCCAAAAGCTTATATGCTTTCAGCAGGTTTTTTAAGAATTCCTGATGCAAAAAATAAATTGGACTCCTCTTCTGTTCACCCAGAAAGTTATGATGCAGCAAAAAAACTTCTTGAAGCGGTTGGATATACATTAGATGATATTGGCACTAATAAAATTACTGATTTGGAAAAAGTTGTCAATAAAATTGGTTTTGAAAAACTTGCACAGCAGTTAGAAATTGGTGTGCCTACACTCAAAGACATTATTTCAGAGCTTATTAAACCAGGCAGAGATATGCGTGATGAGTTGCCTAAACCACTTCTTAGAACAGATGTTCTTGATATGAATGACCTTGTTTCTGGTATGGAATTAACAGGTACTGTAAGAAATGTTATTGACTTTGGTGCTTTTGTGGATATTGGTGTTCATCAAGATGGTCTTGTTCATATCAGCCAAATTTGTGATAAATATATTAAACATCCAAGTGAAGTATTGAAAGTTGGCGATATTGTTACTGTATGGGTAATGAGTGTTGATGTTAACAAAAAGCGTATATCATTAACTATGAAAAAACCTAAACAAGAACCTAAGGCTAACTAAATAAATATTAGAAAAATAAATCGTCAGCACTTTAAAATATTGTGCTGACGATTTTTATTAAATATATCAATAATTTTTTACTCAATATTTTTTATATATTTTCTAAATTTTAGTTATAATATTTTTACTATACAAATAGTACTAAGCTATTAACTTTTCCCTATTATTTAATAATATTTATAACTACAATTTTATATTTTAAATAAAAAACGGTGAGAATTATCTCACCGTTTTTATTAAACAATATTAAATATTATTTACCAAATGCAACGCGTTTTGTGTCACGAGCAATCATCAATTCTTCGTTTGTCTGAATAACAAGAACTTTAACTTTACCGTTTGAACCTGTAATATCATTTACAGCAAGACCACGTTTTGAGTTCTGTTCTTTATCAAGTTCAACACCAAAGAAACTAATACCTTCGCAAACTTCTTCTCTAATTGAGCTTGAGTTTTCACCAATACCGCCTGTAAATACGATACAATCAAGACCGTTCATAGCAGCTGTGTAAGAACCAATATATTTCTGGATTTGGTATACAAGCATATCTAATGCAAGTTTTGCTCTTTCATTGCCTTCTGATGCAGCAATTTCAAGGTCACGACAGTCACTGGAAACACCGGAAATACCAAGGAAACCAGATTTTTTGTTAAGGTAGTTAGAAAGCTCTGTACCATTCATACCTGTTTTTTCAGCAATGAATGTTACAACAGATGGGTCAACATCACCACTTCTTGTACCCATAATCAAACCTGCCAATGGGGAGAAGCCCATTGATGTATCTACAACTTTGCCACAGTCGATAGCAGCAATTGAAGAACCGTTACCCAAGTGGCATGTAACAATTTTGAGTTCTTCTGGTTTTTTACCAAGATATTCAGCAGCTGTAAGAGAAACAAATTTATGGCTTGTACCGTGGAAACCGTAACGACGAACTTTGTGTTCTTCATACATTTCGTATGGTACTGCGTACATATAAGATTTAGCTGGCATTGTTGAGTGGAAAACTGTATCAAATACTACTACGTTTGGAACGTTTGCACCAAATACAGCTTTTGCACTGTTAAGACCCAAAACATGAGCTGGGTTGTGCAATGGAGCGATTGCGCCAAGACGACCGATTTCTGCGATAACTTCATCGTTAACAAGTGTAGACTCTTTAAAGCTTTCTGCACCATGTGCAACACGGTGACCAATTGCAGAAACTTCGCTTACATCGTTAATAACTTTGCCTTCGCCTGTTGTCATCATTTCAACAACTTTAGCAAATGCTTCTGTATGTGTTGGGAATGGAACTTCTACTGTCCATTTTCCACCATTAGCTTCGTGTTTGATAAAGCTTCCATCAATACCGATTCTTTCGCAAATACCTTTACAGATAACGCTTTCATCTTCCATATTGATGAGCTGATATTTAAGTGAGCTGGAACCACAGTTGATTACCAAAATTTTCATTTATTCAGTCCTCCAAAAAAATGGTATTTATTTTATAACATAAATATTATATAATAAGTCTATATATTTTTCAAGGCAAAAGGAGCTATTTTATGCCAAAAACAGTAGGTATTATAACAGAATATAACCCTTTTCATCTTGGACACAAGTATCAAATTGATAAACTTAAAGAATTAGGCTTTGACAATATTGCCGTGTGTATGAGTGGTTCTTGTGTTCAAAGAGGAGAATTTGCAATGTTTTCAAAATTTGAACGTGCAAAAATGGCAATAAATTGTGGTGTAAATCTTGTGTGCGAACTGCCTTATCCTTACAGTTGTTTTTCGGCTGAAAACTTTGCTAAAAACGGTGTTCATATACTTAAAAATCTTGGAGTTGACGCCATAAGCTTTGGCAGTGAGAGTGCAGATATTTCTGTTTTACTTCCTATTTCAGAGTACCTTTTAAGTAATGAATACAATGATAAATTAAAAAAATATTTATCTGATAATATTCCTTTTGCAACTGCAAGAGAGAAAGCTATACTTGATAAGTTTTCATTAAACAGCAGTATTATTTCTGCGTCAAATGATATACTTGCTCTTGAATATATTAAAGAGTGTATAAGGTTAAAATGGGATGTTGAGTTTATTCCTATAAAAAGAAAAGGTGCAAAGTATAATGACTTGACACCTAAAAATGGTATGGCTTCTGCAAGTTATATAAGAAAATGTGCAAATGAGTATCGTTTTGATAATGCGGTTTCCTTTATTCCCGATAATATCCAAAAAAACTTTATAAATCGCCTTGAACAAGGAGATTATTTTGCTCCTGACCAAAGCTTTGACAAGGCTGTTATCTTTACACTTAAAAAGCTTTCTGCCTCTGATTTTGAAAAAATTCCGGATTGCAATAAAGAGCTAAGCCACGCATTTTCAAACAATGTATCTGACTGTTCCACCATTGAACAACTTATAGATAGTCTTCCAACAAAGCAATACACTCGTGCAAGGCTTAAAAGAATTATACTGTTTGCATTTTTAGGATATAACCAAAATTTACCTAATTTAGTTCCTTTTATAAGGGTTTTGGCAATGGATAAAAACGGAGAATACATTTTAAAAAATGCTAAAAATGTAAGCGAAATACCAATAAGTCATTCTTATAGAATACTAAAAGAAATTAACGATGATTGCAAAAATATTATAAATGCAGAAAGCCTTGCCACTGATAGTCAAAGTTTATTTTTTAGATATAGTGGAGAAAATCGCACAGATTATACAACAAAATTATACAAAAAGTAATTTTTATTTATAAAATTACAAATATAAGCAAAAAGACAGATGATTTTACACCATCTGTCTTTATTTTTTAGTTTATTCTGAAATATTTTGTTGTGGAGTAATTTGGTCGCCATAAACTTGGTTTGTTATTTCAGCAATGGTTTTTATAGCTCTTGGGCTGATATTCTCAAACTCTTTAATATTGATATAAAATACATTTCCATTTTTAAAAGCATCTGTTTCTGCAAAGCCCATATCTTTTAGTTGTTCTTCTGTAACTGTATCAGAAACAATTATGATTTCAGGGTTTGATGAAATAATATTTTCCATATTTGATGTAAAATAGTTTTCTCCATCTGATACAACATCAAAAAAGTTTGAAAGCAAATCTGCCTCTATTGTGTCAGTTGTTGCCAACATACCATAGTTGTTAAAAATCATAACAACAGATTTTTTACTTACATTTTGTAATGCAGATTTGTATAGTCCTATCTTTTCTTGAATATCGTTATAAAATCTTTCACCAAGTAATGTTGCTTGTTCTGCACCACAAGTAAGAGCAGAAATGCTACGATAAATTTCTTTTAACTCTTCCATATTTTTTGGCACATTAAGTGTAAGAATTTTTATTCCACTTTGTTCAATTTTTATTTTATCTGTTTCACTTATAGGGTTTTGGATAATAAGATAATCCGGAGCAAGATTTATTATTTCATCAGCTTTTGGAATTAGCGGTGTTCCAACTGTAAGCAAATCTTCTCTGCCATGTTTATCACAATATTCACTAACTGCAATAAGTGCATTTTGACTTTGTGATGATAAAATTGCCTCTGTTGCAAAAGGAGATAAACTTATAATTTTTGTTGCCGGTTGTTCTATTGTCACACCAAAACTAATTGCCGGATAAACAAAATTGGGTTGTTTGTCTTTTGAAAAAATTGAAGTTATCTTTTTCCACAAAGATTTCTTTGGTTTAGAAGGTTTTTGTTGATTTTCTTCTTTTTTATCATCATTGTTTTCTGTTGTTGAATTATTCTGTTCAATATTGCTATTAGAACTATTATCAACAACTACACTTGTATTTATATTAGAAGAACTATCTTGATTATTTTTAACATCTTTTAATACAAAAACAGAAATTGCAATAGTTAAAATAACAAGCAATAAAACACCACAAATTACAATTTGTTTTTTACGCTTTTTTTGTTGTTTTTTTCTTTTTTCAGTTTCTGGAGAAATATACTTCATATCTTATCCTTGTAATAACTCATTAAAATAATTATAAAACCGCAAACTATATTTATAGTACACATTATATCATTGATATATTTTCACTACAATATAATTTTTTATAGTTTAGAAAAGTGTCAACTAAATGTAATAATCTTTTACTAAACAAAAGCACAGAAAAACAAAAATCTTTCTGTGCTTTTTAATTATTTATAACTTTGGATTGTTATGCCTGTATAGTAGTGTGATAAAATCTGACTGTATGACCAGCCTTCATTTTGAGCATAAAGCTGTGCCCCCCACTGACTCATACCAACACCATGTCCGTGTCCATAAGTAGTAAATACAAATGTTGAGCCGTCGTAATCTATATCAAAACAATGGGAACGCATAACCATTGCTCCACCTGACTTAAACAAATCTTCTCTTAAATTTCTGCCTGTTATAGGCATAGTTCTATTTTGATTTTTACTGAAATATGTTGTTTGTCCACAAATAGACATATCGCCGACATAATTACCACTTGTTCTATTTAAGATTTGGAACCATGTTTCAGGCTCCCCCGTAGGTTCAATACCAACTTCTCTCAATATGTTTTCCATATCTTCTCTTGAATATCTAACAGTACCTTGATAGCCACTTGCTTGATAATCGTATTTACTTTCAACGGATACTAAATGTCCATAATGCCCACCCCATACTTCTGCTGATGAGTTTGTTCTGCCTGATGAAGATGCAAAATATGGAGCATAAACTGGTCTTCCACCAATTACCATAATTAAGTCTTTAACTTCATTAACAGCATTTACAACTGAAGTATATGGCGTTGTTCGGCCTGCAACAGACGGAGCATAATCCCCAATTGACTGCTGATACCTTATGAATGTATGTGTTGCTATTGCTTGAGCTTTCAATGCCTCTGGATTCCAACCTGCTGTCATTTCTTTTGAAACAACTTGAGCAAGTATTTTTTCAACAGAATCAGTAACAACTTGTCCATTCATTGTTACAGTAAGTGTATCAACTGGGTCTGGTTTTACTTCTGGCTTAGGTTTTTCGTCCGGTTTAGGTTTTTCGTCCGGTTTAGGCTTTTCATCCGGTTTAGGATTTTTATCCGGTTTAGGATTTTTATCCGGTTTTGGTTTTTCATTTGGTTTAGTTTCTTCTGTATTAGGTTTTATATAGTCTTCATCATCTTCAAGTGAAGGTCTTTTATTCGAGCTATTAGATGAACTACTATCTTTGTCCTTTGATGAACTGTCACCTTTTGATGAGCTGTCTTTTTCGTCTGAAAAACTTGTATCTGAGTCACTGTCATCTTCTTTTGATGAGCTTTCGCTAGCTTCACTGTCTTGTTCAGAACTGATGTTAGATACATTAGGTTTTGCTATATTTTCTGAATTACCATCGACTTTTTTTGCAAAACACATACTTACCATACCTTCATCTGTTACATCTTTAAACACCATAAGGTCATCAAAACCGGTAACATCCTGCACTTCAAAATCTATTTTAGACTCTGCCAGCACTTCATCAACTACATCTTGGCTATCCTCCATTTTCATAAGTCCATCATACTGTTGCTGTGTATAATCAACTATTGAAAAAATAGAGTATTTATTATAATCACCTTTATCTTCAAAAACTAAAACTTCTTTATCATTTTGCCAGTTTTTTATATCTTCAAAACCAGTATATGTTTTTATACCGGCAATTGAAGTATCCTCATATACAACACTGCCTTTTTCTTTTTCAAACATTTTATATGAGCCTATTGCATATTCGGTAGGAATATTTTTTACTGTTATCCAGCCCTTTAATTTAAGGTTTTGAGCCCAAGAGCCGGATATTAAATCTACTGTATCCTGCTCAAAACCCTCTGAAAAAAAATTGTTGCTATGCCTCTGACTTATAATACTAGATACTGTATCTTTTGAAAATATATTTGAAAAAAAAGAAAAATCACCTAAATTTCCATCTTTTGTTACAAATAAATATCCAAAAGCAATAATTACAGCAAGCAATATAACTGATAAACCAATTATAAGATAATCAATTATCTTTTTGTTTTTTGATTTTGATTTTTTTGGAGCAATTTCCAATACATCGTCAATTGGAAGATTAAATATTACTCTACGCAATAAATCAAGTGCATATTGTGTTGCAAGGTTTGTTATTGTTTCTCTATTGCCTGCAAAATGATGTTTTACAACATAAGTTTTTTCTTTTGTTGAAACAGCAATATATACAAGACCAACATCATCTCCGGTTGGACCTGCATATCCAGTTGTTGCAACACCATATGTGCTTTCTGCTTTTTTACGAATATTATTAGCCATCTGAGCTGCAACTTCACTGCTTACTGCTGTATATGTTTCTATTGCATCTTGCTCTACATCAAGTATTTCAACTTTTTGTTTATCAGAATATGCACATACACCAAGTTCAAATACCATTGATGAACCTGATATACTTGTTAATCTTGATGAAATTCTGCCACCGGTACAACTTTCTGCTGTTGCAACAGTCTGCATAGTTTTAGAAAGTGTATTAACTAACACACTTTCAACATTATCAACATCAACACCATAAATATGCTCGCTTATCTTTCTGCTAATCTGTGCATATTGTTTATCAAGAAGTTCGTCTGCTTCTTTGTCGCTTTGTGCTTTTGCTGTAATGCGTATTGTAACTTCGCCATCACCTTTTGCGTAAAGAGCCGCTGTTGGATTTTCACAATCCAAGACCTCTTTCACTTTTGTTTCAAGCATACTTTCCCCTATGCCAATTGTTTTTACATAACGGGATTTGATAACACCTCTAACCAATTTTTTCAAAATTGGCATAACTTGTTTATCCATCATAGGTTTAAGTTCTTTTGGAGGACCAGGCAATAAAACTGCCATTTTTTCACCATCTATAAAAACTATACCTGGTGCTGTACCATTTTCGTTATTTAAGAACTTGCCTTTTTTAGGAACAAACGCTTGTTGTTTATTGTTATCTGTCATAACACGATTCATTTTCTCAAAGTGAAGTTTTATTCTATCTTCAACTTCTTGACTATAAACAAGAGTATCATTGTATACTTGTGCAACCGTTTGTTTTGTAAGGTCGTCATCTGTTGGCCCAAGTCCACCAGAAAAAATAACAATATCGCTTCTTTCCTTTGCTGTCTGCACAGCTTGTGTAAGTCGTTCTTTGTTATCACCAACAACTTGCTGATTGTATACAGATATACCAATTTCAGACAATGCTTGTGCAAGATATTGTGCATTGGTATTTACTATATCGCCAAGCAATAACTCTGTGCCAACACAAATAATTTCTGCGCGCAATTATTTCACCCTTTCCTCTAATATTTTTATACTATCTTTTAAATTAAACTATATTTACAAATACTTTTTCAACCTGAGCCATTGCCTCATCTTCTAATTTGCGAAGTGTTTCCATATTCATATTTTCTTCTGCATTAAGAATTTCTTCCATAGAAGGTTTTGTTTTTGGATGGCTTGGTGTAAAGATTGTACAGCAGTCTTCAAAAGGAAGAATTGATGTTTCAAATGTATCAATTTTTCTTGCTATCTCTGTAATTTCGTTTTTGTCCATACCTATTACAGGGCGAAGTATTGGCATTTCAACAGATGAGTCTGTTGCTTTTATTGCTTTAAGTGTTTGGCTTGCAACCTGAGCAAGACTTTCGCCAGTAATTATAGCCTCTGCACCATTTTCTTCTGCAAGTTTCTCTGTAATTCTCATCATACTTCTACGCATAAGAACTGTAAATAATTCCGGAACACCATTATCACGGATATATTCTTGTGGAACTGTAAAAGGAACAATATAAAGTGTAATATCTCCGGTGTATTCTTTAACCTTTTCACAAAGGGTAATAACTTTTTGTCTTGCTCTTTCACTTGTGTATGGAGGAGAAGCAAAGTGAACAGCCATAAGGTTCATACCTCTTTTAGCCATCATATAAGCAGCAACAGGGCTGTCTATACCACCGGAAAGCATAAGAGCACCTTTACCTGATGTAGATACAGGCATACCACCTGCTGCCTGTTCTTTTCCTCCATGAACATAAGCGCCAAAATCACGAATTTCAACCATAACTGTTGCATCTGGATTATTGACATCAACTCTAAGATGATGATATTTGCTAAGAATTCTGCCACCAAGTTCTCTTGCTATTTCCGGCGATTTCATCGGGAAAGCTTTATCACTTCTCTTTGCAACAACTTTAAATGTTTTTGCATTTCTCAATGTATCTTCAAGATATTCAACTGCTGTTTTTGCAATAACTTCAAAATCTTTTTCAACAACAACAGCTTTACTTATTGTTGCAATACCAAAAATCTTCTTGATTTTTTCGTATGCTGCATCAACATCACTATCTTCTGTTTCAGGTTCAACATATATTGTACTTTGTGCTTTATATGTTTTAAATTTACCAAGTTTTTTAATTCTTCTTCTGATTGTCTTCATCAGCTGTGCTTCAAATGTGCTTTTATTAAGCCCTTTAAGACAAACTTCGCCAAGATAGCAAATAATCAATTGTTTCATTACTTTTTCACCTTCTGTAATTTTTCTTGTGCAGATTTAAGAGCTGCAATAAACTTATCTATATCTTCTTCTGTTGTATTTACACCAAAACTTACCCTTATAGCACTGTCTATTCTTTTATCACTAAGTCTCATCGCTTCAAGTGTGTGACTTGCTGAGCCTTTTGAGCAAGCTGAACCTGATGAAATATAAATTTCGTCTTGTTCAAGAAAATGAAGTAATGTTTCACTGCGATAATTCATAAAAGAAAAGTTCACTGTATAAGGCATTGCATTATTTGGAGAGTTTACAATAACATTATCAAACTGCTTTAAACCGTCAAGAAGTCTTTCTTTCAACACTGTATAGTGGTTTAAATTCTGCTTTATATTATTGCCAAGAAGTTCGCAAGCCTTTTCAAGCCCAAGAATATAGTGGATATTCTCTGTACCAGCTCTAAGACCTCTTTCTTGTCCACCACCTATGATAACTGATTTTATATTTGTGCCTTTTCTAAGGAATAAACCACCTATACCTTTTGGAGCATTGATTTTGTGTCCTGAAAACGCAATTGATTCTGCCATAATCTTTGTTGTATCAATAGGCACTTTCATAAATGACTGTGTTGCATCAATATGTATAACGGTACGTTTATTTTTTTGCTTTATCTTTTCACACAGACTTTTTACATCTATAACTGCGCCTGTTTCATTGTTAACATGAATCATTGTAACAAGTGCTGTTTTGCTGTCCACTGCATCAAGTAACTCGTTTGCATCAATATTTCCATCTTCTTGTGGGTTAATATTTACAATAGTAAAGCCCATTTCTTTAAGATTTTCAAGTGGCATTCTCACAGACGGATGCTCATATCCTGTTGTTACAATTTTATTTGCCCAGTTTTTTCTAGCCATAGCAAGACCGTAAATTGCAATGTTATTGCTTTCTGACGCACAAGATGTAAAGTAAATCTCATCATCTTTTGCATTTATAAATCCTGCGATAGTAGCTCTTGCTTTATTTATTTTATTTTCTGTTACAGCACCAATTTTATATAATGAAGATGGATTTGCAAAATCCTCTGAAAGACTTTTTGCAATCACATCTGCAACTTGAATGTTTATCGGTGTTGTTGCTGCATTATCAAGATAAATCATTATATCAACCTCTTGTATCTGAGAATATTCATTCAAATTAGTTTATTATAACATAAATAAACAATTTAGTAAATTAGTTATTAAAAATACTGTCAGTATTACTTAATATTTATACAGTGTATATTAAAACTTTTGTATTTTTATTTTGTTTACAACTTCAATTTTTATGTTATGATTGTGTATATGATTTTAAATCATATATATTATTTGGTTAGTTATTATGGAGGTGTGTATTTAAGATGAAAACTGATATTGAAATTGCTCAAAGTGCAAATATGTTGCCTATTGAAGAAATTGCTGAAAAAATTGGTCTTTCAAGAAAAGAAATCAGTCTTTATGGTGATTACAAAGCAAAAATTGATTTGGCTAAAATAAAAAACATGCCAAGCAAAAACGGTAAACTTATTCTTGTTACTGCAATAAGTCCAACTCCTGCTGGTGAAGGCAAAACAACAACAAGTATTGGTCTTGGCGATGGTCTTGCAAAACTTGGCAGAAATGTTATGCTTTGTCTTAGAGAGCCAAGTCTTGGCCCAGTATTTGGTGTAAAAGGTGGTGCAGCTGGTGGTGGATATGCTCAGGTTGTTCCAATGGAAGACATAAATCTTCATTTTACCGGAGATTTGCACGCAATTGGTGCAGCAAACAATCTTCTTGCAGCTTTAATAGACAATCATATTCAACAAGGAAATCAACTTGGAATTGATTCACGCAGAATTACTTGGAAACGCTGTGTTGATATGAACGACAGACAATTGCGTTTTATCACAGATGGTCTTGGTGGAAAAGCAAACGGCACTCCAAGAGAAGACGGATTTGATATTACTGTTGCAAGTGAAATTATGGCAATTTTCTGCCTTGCAAGTGACCTTGCTGACCTTAAAGAGCGTATTTCTCGCATAGTTGTTGGATATACTTTTTCAAACGAACCTGTTACAGTTGCTCAGCTTGGTTGTCAAGGTGCAATTGCAGCACTTTTAAAAGATGCTATAAACCCTAACCTTGTACAAACTCTTGAAAACACACCTTGTATTATACATGGTGGCCCTTTTGCAAACATTGCACATGGATGTAACAGTGCAATAGCAACAAAACTTGGGCTTAAATTATCTGACTATGTTGTTACAGAAGCAGGATTCGGTGCTGACCTTGGTGCAGAAAAATTCCTTAACATCAAATGCCGTATGAACGGTCTTGCTCCTAATGCCGTTGTTATCGTTGCAACAATTCGTGCTCTTAAACATCATGGTGGTGTTGCAAAAGCAGACCTCAATAATGAAAATATTGATGCTCTCAAAGCAGGTCTTGCAAACCTTGGCAGACATATACACAATATTAAAGATAACTTTAAACTTCCTTGTGTTGTTGCTGTTAACAGCTTCCCTTCTGACACCAAAGCAGAAGTTAATGCTGTATTTGAATACTGTGAAAACCTTGGTGTTCCTTGTTCATTCAGCGAAGTATTTGCAAAAGGTGGCGAAGGTGGTATTGACCTTGCACAAAAGGTACTTGATATTATAGAAGATGATAGTAAAATTAACTTTACATATCCAGAAGATATGAAAGTTGATGAAAAAATCAAAACTATATGTACAAAAATTTATGGTGCTGACACAGTTACATTCTCAAAATCTGCTCAGACAATGCTTAAAAATCTTACTCTTCAAGGCTATGATAAACTTCCGGTATGTATAGCAAAAACACAATATTCATTCTCTGATAATGCAAGTTTAATTTCTGCTCCATCAGGCTTTACAATGAATGTTAGAGAATTGCGTCTTTCTGCCGGTGCTGGTTTTGTTGTTGCTGTTATGGGCGATATTATGACAATGCCAGGACTTCCAAAAGTTCCTGCTGCAATGAACATTGATATTGACGAAAACGGTATTATCAGTGGTTTATTCTAATAAATAATAAAAAGTGCTCTGTTAATAAAATATAAGAGCACTTTTTTATTTTGATACATTTTATTTTTTAATACATATATACATTGACAAATTTTGTAATAAGTAATAAATTATTATATAGACTTTTTTACCGTCTTTTTTACAAAGACGGTTTATTTATTTTATACAATTTGAGGTGACTCTATGAATGATAATCAAACACAAAGTCTTGGTAAAGAACCTATTGGTAAATTACTTTTAAAACTGTCTGCACCAGCAATTGCTGCTCAGCTTGTAAACCTTTTATATAATCTTGTTGACCGTATGTATATAGGTCATATACAAAATATTGGCAAATTGGCTCTTACAGGTGTTGGTGTATGTTTGCCACTTATTATGATAATTTCTGCTTTTGCAGCACTTGTTGGTATGGGGGCTGCTCCAAGAGCGTCAATATTTCTTGGCAAAGGTGATGCCGAAAGTGCAGAAAAAACTCTTGGTAACAGTTTTAGTCTTTTAATTATATTATCTATAACTCTTACTTTAATATTTACATTTTTTTCAAGAGATATGCTTCTTATATTCGGAGCAAGTGAAAATACAATTTCATACTCTATGGATTATATGACAATTTACAGTCTTGGTACAATATTTGTTCAGCTTACACTTGGTCTTAACGCATTTATAAGTGCACAAGGTTTTGCAAAAACAAGTATGACAACTGTACTTATTGGTGCAATATGCAATATTATTCTTGACCCTATATTTATTTTTGGATTCAATATGGGTGTAAAAGGTGCTGCACTTGCAACTATAATTTCTCAGGCAGTATCTATGGTATGGATTTTAAAATTCCTTACAGGCAGTAAAACAGTTCTCAAAATAAAAAAGGAAAATATGCGTCTGAAAAAAGATATTATTCTTCCTTGCATAGCTCTTGGATTATCTCCATTTATTATGCAATCCACAGAAAGTCTTATTGCTATTTCCTTTAACTCTTCACTTTTAAAATACGGTGGAGATATTGCTGTTGGCACTATGACTATCTTAACAAGTGTTACCCAATTTTCAATGTTGCCTTTGATGGGACTTACTCAAGGCAGTCAGCCTATTATAAGCTATAACTATGGTGCAAAAAATGCAGAAAGAGTTAAAAAAACATTCAAATTACTCATTATCTGTTGCCTTACATTCTCAACAACTCTTTGGGCTTTATCTATGGGATTCCCAGATGTATTTATTAAAATATTTAACAATGACCCAGAACTTGTTGCTTTTGCAACTCCTGCTTTGAGAATTTATATGGCAGTAAGTTGTGTATTTGGTGCTCAGGTTGCTTGTCAGCAAACATTTATTGCTCTGGGTAATGCAAAAAGTAGTCTTTTCTTGGCAATTTTAAGAAAAATAATTTTACTTATTCCTCTTATCTTCATCTTGCCACTGTTCATTGAAAATAAAACAAATGCTGTATTCTTAGCAGAACCGGTTGCTGATTTAATTGCTGTAAGCTGCACAGTTATATTGTTTACTGTTCAATTTAGAAGAAATATGGCAGCCTTAGAACATAAACACAATTAACAAAAATTTTATATAAAAAAATAAACATATCATAAGTTAAATCTTATGATATGTTTTTTATTATGCATTTTTAAAAAATGCAACAGCAATTGCACCAGGTCCAACATGTGTTCCTACAACAGAACCTATTGTTGATATGCTTAAATCAGAAACATTTCCTTTCCATAGGTTTTCGCTGTCATCTATATAAGTTTTAAGCAAGCTATCATCATTGCCGGAATATCCCAAAAGCAAAGGCTTTGAAAAATCTACACCACCGTATTTTTCAATTTCTTCAACCAAAAGATTGTTTCCTTGTTTTGAACCTCTTGCTTTTCCAAGCATTCTTATTTCTCCATCTTCAAGACAAAGAACAGGTTTTATTGATAAAAGTCCACCAGCCAAAGCAACAGCTTTTGAAATTCTGCCACCTTTTTTAAGATATTCAAGAGTATCAAGCAATGCAACTAGACGAATATTTTCTCTTTCTCTTTTAAGAACTGCTGCTATCTCCTGTGCTGATATTCCATCTTCTGCAAGTTTTACTGCCATTTCTGCAAGAATTCCTGCTCCTATTGCAACAGATTTTGTATCAACAATAAATACATTATCAAATTCGGCTGCTGCGATATTAGCACTTTGATATGTACCTGATAACTTTGATGATATTGTCAACACAACCAATGCAGAACCGTCTGCTGTTTCTCTGTTAAAAACATCCATAAACGCCTGTGGTGTTGGCTGGCTTGTTGTCGGCAGTTCCTTGCAATTCTTTAATTTTTCATAAAACTTGTCGTTTGAAATTGTCACCCCGTCAATAAATTCTTCTGCACCAAAATGTACAGACAGTGGAACAACCACACATTTACTTCTTACATTATCTGTTATATTTGCTGTTGAATCTATAATTATTTTTACTTTCATACATTCTCCTTTTTTTCTTCTGGCATACCATTTTGTGCTATATTATGTATGCTTGAATAGATATTTTTCAGTGCGTTATACATAACTGTTCGTTCATCTTCTGTAAGGTCATTTCCCACAATATCAACTGCTTTTTCGGCTTTTTGTGCCACATAATCAACTGCTTTCTTCCCTTCATCTGTAAGAATCAAAACAGCTCTGTATATATTATCTCCGGTGCGTTTTATAAGATTTTTCTCAACCATTTCTGCCACAACACGAGATACTGCTGCCTTATCCTTATCGCATATTTCACATAGTTGTGCAGATGTTAATCCGTAAGGATTTCGATACAAAGCAATCAAATATTGAGCATAAGCACCTTTATATCCGTACTTTACCATTTCACCTCTTTCAATTTTTTGTATATCTCGGTTTATACTTGATATTATAAAAGAAAACTGCTCATATCTATTCAGCATAAAAATCCCTCACATAATTTTAATTATAAATGTTGACCTATCAACATTTGGTATTATATATCAGTAATGTTGACTTGTCAACATTTATTTTTTTAATATTTCTTATTTCATTTACATAAATTTTTCAAAACACTCATTATTGATTTTAAAATAATTTTATGTTATTCTTTAATTATAATAAATATATTTAAAAGGAGTATTATATGAGATTGCAAGAGTCAGGAGAAATGTATCTTGAAACTATATATGTGCTTACAAAAAAGTTTGGTGTAGTACGAGCAATTGATATATGTGAATATATGGGGTACTCCAAACCTAGTGTAAGCCGTGCTATGGGGCTACTTAAAAAAGGTGGATATATTGTTGTTGAACAAGGTGGTCATATAATTCTTACAGACAGTGGCACAGAAATTGCATTAAAAATCTTTAATAGGCACACTTTATTAACCAACTTTTTAACAAGTATTGGTGTTGATGAAAAAACCGCTGTTGACGATGCTTGCAAATTGGAACACCATATAAGTGATAAAACATATAACGCTATAAAAAAACATATGGAAGCATAATTTTAAAAGGCAGAGAATTATTCTCTGCCTTTCCATTTGCCTATATTTATTTTTCTATATTTCTTTTTTATTTTCCTACATTTATTTTTTTATTAACTTACATTCTTTTCATTTGCCTATATATATTTTATTTACATATATTTAATATCATATTTTAGTTAAAAAATATTTTCAGCTATATACTTTTAATTAAAAACAAAAAGCGATACCAAGCCAAAAGCAAGGTATCGCTTAATTATTATCTTTTTTATCAAATATTATTTGATTTCTGGCAATGAAGCAGCAGCAACAGACTGACCAACACGGCGAGTTTTTTCGTCTGGTGTTTCTGGTCTGAATTTAATTTCTGGATATTCTTCTGTAAGAACACGGCTTGCTTCTTCAAGAATGATATCGCCACCTTTACCACTCATAACACGACCAAGCATAAGGATATGACGGATATCATAGAACATTGAGTAAAGAGCAAGAGAGTGACCAAGATATACACCAATTGATTTGTAAACTTTGATAGCTCTTTCATCATCGTTTTTCATCAATTCCTGAACTTCTTTAAGTTTTTCAGCTGGTGAGTTACCTGTCAATGTAATGCCTGCTCTTGGAGCAAGTTTGATAACAGAGTCTTGTGAGAAGTATTTAACACCACAACCGATGTCACCACTCCATTCATCTTCCATAGCTTCTGGCTGACCATCAACTGGTGCAAATGCCAATTCGTTAAGCCAACCTGTTATATTGCCTTCACCGTCAACATAACCAACAGCTTCACTTGTACCCATAGCAATACCAAGAACAGCGTTATCACCAAGACCGATTGCACCTGCCAAAGCTGTAACGTCACCGTCATTTACAACTTCAACTGGAATATCACCGATTTCCTTAGCAGCTCTTGTGTAGATGTCTTTAACTTTTGCATCAAATACATCATCTGGAACTTGAATAAAGAGGCTAGCTACCATTGTTTTGTTGTCAATGTAGATACCAGCAGAAGAGATACCGATACCGTCAACTCTTGGCATTTTGCTTGCAGCTGTTTTAAAAGCTTCAACAATGCCAGCATAGTGGTAATCTGGGTCTGAGTTTGTTTTTGGGAACCATACAACTTCTTCGCTGTATACACATTCACCGTCGATAACTGCGGAAACTTTTCTGTCAGATCCGCCTGCATCAAAACCGATACGGCAACCGTTTGTATGACGGCCGATAGCTTTTGCTGCTTCCTTAGCTACTGGTGCATTTTCAAGAGTGTCAACGATAACTTCAAATTTAGATTCGTAAACTCTTTCCATAAATTTTACGTCAAATTTACGAGCACCTTCATAAGAGTATGTTTCAGAAATATATTTACCAACTGTTTCGTCACCACAAACATATACTTTGAAACCACCTTTTGCCCAAAGGAGCATTTTAACAAGACGGTCAATGTAGTAGCAATCTGCTTCTTTCATATCTTCTGTGCCGAAGATTTTTGTATCATAACGACCGATAAGACCATTAGAGCGTTCTACTGCAATAACAACTTTTTTTGTTGCGTTTTCGTTAAAATGTTTGAAGAAAAGACCAAGTGGTACAAATGTTTCGTCCAAAACAGGTTTGTTTTTAATTGGAATATTAACGTTTAAAAAATCCATAATATTTCACCTTTCATTCACCGTTATTTTATGTAACAAAATTCTCTCAATTAGCATGAGCGAATTATTTGCATAATATTTTATAATACAATTGTAACATTTAATTTGGCTATATTCTTTTAAAAAAAGTGTTGTTTTTTTGTACAATCGTTCGCTATTTTTTCAAAATAATAAGTTTTTTGTGCAAATTACAATAAAAATATTATACATTTTTATCGAAAATATAAATTTTTTTAAAATGGGTTTGTAATTTCTGTTTTCGTTTGCACAATAGTGTTTTTTTTTATATAATAATAGCAGGTATTCATTGCAAATAAGGAGAATTTATAATGAACTTTATTCCTACAATATTAAACGAAAGTTTTAAAATTGATAAATTATAT
This sequence comes from Oscillospiraceae bacterium, assembly GCA_020024155.1. Taxonomy (GTDB): domain Bacteria; phylum Bacillota; class Clostridia; order Oscillospirales; family Ruminococcaceae; genus RGIG3102. The sequence goes on from JAHHUE010000002.1 coordinate 36,262, forward strand.
ACTGTACACTATTTTGAATTTTCCAAAAATTACACTTTTAAAGGTGAAAGTCATCCTTTTTGGGAGTTTGTATATGTCGATAAAGGCGAAGTATATGCTGTAAGTGATGATAAAAAAATTCATCTTACAAAGGGACAAGTTATATTTCACAAACCAAACGAATTTCATACGGTTATGGCTGACGGAAAAACTGCTCCTAACTTGCTTATAGTTTCTTTTGAATGTAATAGTTCAGCAATGGATTTCTTTGAAAATAAAATTTGCGTTATTGGAGATAAAGAGCGTCATTTGCTTGCAAAAATTATTGAGGAAAGTAACAATACATTTACAACCCCTCTTGATGACCCTCTTACAACTTGTCTTGAAAGAAAACCAGATGCACAATTAGGAAGTGAACAGTACATAAAAATTAGCTTGGAATGGCTTTTGCTGGATTTACTAAGACAAGATAGTTCAACTTCTCAAAAAGCCCCTACTTCTCTTATAAAAGAGAATAGCCAAAACGAAGTATTTGATAAGATAATAAAATATATGGAAAATAATTTGGATAAACAACTTCTTTTAAGCGAAATATGCAAGGATAATCTTGTTGGCAGAAGTTATCTTCAAAAGTTATTCCGTGAAAAAACCGGTGGTGGTGCTATTGATTATTTTAATAAAATGAAAATCAATTGTGCAAAACAAATGATAAGAGAAAGCAGTGGAAATTTTACTGAAATTTCAATTAAGCTTGGATATAATTCAATACATTATTTTTCTCGTCAATTCAAAAATATGACTGGTATGACTTTGAGCGAATATGCAAGCAGTGTAAAAATATTAACTAGCAATAAATAATAAAAATACGCAATGACTTTGAGTGCAAAATTATAAAGACATTTTTGCAAAAAGTTTTAGAACCTACTTTCAATAATTACATTATTTTATATATACATTAGTAAAAACAGTAAGTTGTCTAGTAGTTTTTATATTTACATCTAATTATAAAGAAAGTGGGGTTTGTCATTTTGACAAACTCCACTTTTAGTTTTAATTTTTAAATAATTTTATACCGTCAGTTTTATCTATGTAGGTTTATTTTTTTAGAATACTTTCGTCCATCTTTGCATAAATAATTTATCATTTTTTTCAAATCCAAAATGCTCATAAAAGCCGTGTGCATCTTTTGTTCCAAGTATTCCACGCAAATTTTTGTACAAATCATCTTCAACAATATAATTTAGCATTACGCTGCCAATACCTTTACCACGATAGCTTTCTTCCACTATTGCATCACAAAAATAATATGTGGTTGCAAAATCTGTAATCAGTCTGCAAAAACCAATTTGTTTATCTTTATCAAAAACACCAATACAATTTGAATTTTGCATAGATTTTATAATTATTTCATCATTTCTGTCATCAGCCCAATATGTTTTCTGCAAAACTTTTACAACCCAGCTTACATCCATATTGTTAAATCCAGTTTTTAATGTATAGTCGCTCATAATTGTCCTCCTATATCTTAGTGTTAAAACTATTGTATCACAATATATTTTAAATTTTCAAATATTAATTACAAAATATTGCAAAAAAACAATTGACAAGTTGATAATGTTGTTATATAATATTAGAGCATTAGGGATGGACCTTTAGCTCAGTTGGTTAGAGCATCCGGCTCATAACCGGACGGTCCACAGTTCGAGTCTGTGAAGGTCCACCAAAAAACCTGAAAGCTTTATAGCTTTCAGGTTTTATTTTTATTATTTTTTCATGAATAAAGCGACTTATCTGTTGATAAGTCGCTTTTTATTTATAAATTGCTATACATAGGCGTGTTCAACTTTAATTACTGCACGATAATGTCCATTTTCTATTTGTGAAACTATATATAATATTTTCTCTTCAACTTGACTTATAGACATCTCATATTTATAAGGAATAACAACATCAAAAATAACATTTGTATGCGTATGACCTTCCACTATTCTGAAATCGTGCATTGAAACATCACTTCCAAGAGTTTCCATAATTTTAGTTTGAATTTCATTATACAATTTTTTAACTTTTTCATTGTCATAAGCTATTGGGTCCATATGAATAGTTGCCTCACAGCCTATTTCTTTTTTTAACCTGTTTTCTATATTATCTATTATGTCATGTGTGTAAAGTAAGTCTGCTTGCGCACTTACTTCTGCGTGCAAAGTAACCATAAGTCTACCTGGTCCATAATCATGCACAATGAGGTCATGTAGTCCCATAACTTCAGGATATGACATAACAAGACTATATATATTATCAACTAATTGTGGGTCTGGTCTTTGCCCTAATAATGGAGATATGGTTTCTTTTGCAGCCATATACCCAGCCCTTAAAATAAACAAAGATACAAGAGCACCACACCAACCGTCAATTGCAAAAGGTGTAACTGCACCAACTATTGCTGCTATAAGTACAACTGCTGTTGCAACACTGTCACTAAGGCTATCTGTTGCAGTTGCTCTCATTGCTGCCGAATCAATTTTTCTTGCTATTGATTTGTTATACATGCTCATATACAATTTTACAGCAATAGATATAAGCAAAATAACCAATGTAATAATGGAAAATTCAACTGGCTGAGGGTTAATAATTTTATCTAAAGATGTTTTGCCAAGTTCATAACCCATAAGAAGTATAGCTACTGATATAATTAAACCTGAAAGATATTCCATTCTTCCATGACCAAAAGGATGGTCAAGGTCTGGCTCTTGTCCTGCAAGTTTAAAGCCTATAAGTGTAACAACTGATGAACCTGCATCTGATAAGTTATTGAAAGCATCAGCTGTTATAGAAACTGAGTTACTGATAATACCGGCAAAAAACTTGCCTGCAAAAAGCAAAATATTAAGAAAAATTCCCATTGACCCACAAATCACACCATACTTTTGACGCACTTGTGGATTGGCTGTATCTTCTGGATTTTTAATAAAAATCTTTGACAAAAAACCTATCAATCTTATCCCTCCTCTAAATATCAATACAAATTTTAAAGGCGACAAATTGCCGCCTTTAAGTTAATTATACTACATTCCCAAATTTTCGTTAACAATAATAACTTTGATTCTTTTTGGTATACGGTTAAAACTTGTTATAACTGTTGAGCAACAAATTCTTTTATCACTTTTACAATTATGACATACACCATCAACGGTACAAGGTGTGCCTGTTTCAAGCCTTTTTGCGTTAAGTGGTGCTGCAATAGTTTGAACTCTGTGTTTTGCTTCTTCCACTGTGTTTACAATTTTGTTTTTGCCAACAACAACTATAACTTGTTTTGGTCCAAAAAGCATAGGAGCAACACGACTGCATATACCGTCTTCATTATAAAGTCGACCATCTGAAATAACAGCATTTGCAGAACACATAAATGTATCACAGAAAAATCTTTCTTTCATAAGTCTTTCTTTTTCTTGTGGGTCTTGTTCTGTATATGGGTCTTTATAGTCAAAATCGCCATTCATTATGTAGTCAAGAGCTCCGATTTCTTTTATAGTTAATGAACCACCTCTGTCAACTTTCTCACCTTTTTTAATAAGTGATTTAACTATATCAAGTGCATCAGAAGAAGTTTCTGCATAAAATGCATCAAATTTATTTTTCTTGAAAGCATCAATAGTTTTTTCAATCAACATATCCATAAAAACAGCCATCCTCTATTTATATTCATACTAGTATACACTAAATGCATATTTTCTTCAACTTTATTTCAGCTTTTTTCAAAATAAGAAGATGAAGTATTCAAATTTATAACAAGACGGACTTAATCAATCATACTGTTGAAATAAAAGATGCTGTTTTGACTTTTGTTTTTATTTTATAGGAAGTGGATTGATTATCCGCAGTTTGTCTCTCAAATTCACCAAAAAAGATAATCTAGATAATATGGATGAGCGAAATCATCTGATTTAATTGAAATCGAAAAACAGTCATTTAGTCTTACACAAACGATTTATTTGTTTTGATGTTAGTGCTGCTGGCTATGGGAAAGATATACGGAAATGAAGGATTTATTGCCATAGGAGTAGGTTTGGGATTTTTGGATAAAGAAATGCCACAAAGGTTTTCTGTAAGAGCTATGTGGCGCTTCTACTTTATATAGAGTGTTAAGAGTATTTTGATAATTATAACGGTTCTAATTTATATTTATTCTTATTTTCTTTAAATGCACTATATTTTATTAAAATGAAAAGTCCTAGCGTTTCTCTTGGACTTTTGTAAATTACTTGGAATAAACTTAATAATTATTTTTTATTTACACCAACTGTTATTCGGCTAATATACTCATCCATAAGAGCAATATTTTCAATCCCCATATTGCCAATTGACATTTCGTTTAATCCCTCTTCATATGCATAACCAGTAAGTTCCAAACTATGTTTCTCAGCAAATTGAAATATCTGTGTATAAATTTCTGGCAATTTGTCCCAAGCTCCAATACAGAAAGCTTGTATGTATGTTCCTTTTGGAATAACTTCGTCGTAATTTTCTGCATATGTTGGACAATAAGCAAAATAGCAGTCGTAGCAGTCAAATTTCTTCTTATTCAAAGAATCTATCGAAATACGAGTTCCGAAACTATCATAAAGCGAGAATAACTTTTTAAGTCGCAGTGAAAATCGTGCTGCAACTGAAGTTTCATCATATTTACTCATCCCTAAAAATGGCTCAGAAAGAACAATTTTTCGCTCTGGCTGATTAACAATAGAAATATCACCGTGTTTTGCTTGGAGTGCCAACTGAATACGGTTAGCCTTTTCGTTTAGAAATGTCTCAATAGACGACAATTGTTTAATGGAATCTTCAATCAATTTTCTCTTTCTTTCTAGAATTTTCTCAAAACTGTCATACTCAGAGCTACAAAGATACTCCTTAATCTCCTCAATTGACACTCCAATCTTTCTAAGTATCAGAATCAATTCTAAAAAAGCAAACTGTGATTCAGAATAATAGTGGTATCCGTTTTCTCCGATAAATCGAGGCTTAAACAGCCCAATATCGTTATAATAATGTAATGTACGCTTATTGACACCGGTGAGTTTTGCAAATTCTCCAGAAGAAAACAGCTTTAAATTTTCTTTATTTTTCATAAAACTACCTCTTGACTGTACAGTAACTGTACATAGTATCATACAATACAGAAAGATAAAAATCAAACTAAGGAGAGAAAGTTATGATATTTACACAGATTAAGCCTTGTCAATGGAACCTAGTAAAAGAAATATATATGGAAGCTTTTCCGAAAGCTGAAAGAAAACCATTTTTTCTATTAAAGAAATCAAAAAGGATACAGGTTTTTACTGCTATTGAAGAAAATGAAGTTCTAGGATTTGCGGTCACAGTACCATTTCATAATCTGGTGATGGTAGATTATCTTGCAGTAAATTCTAAAATTAGAAGCAAAGGTACTGGCAGTTTCTTGTTGCAAGAGCTATGTAATACATATCAAGGTAAGAAATTGGTCTTACTCATTGAACAGTTAGATGATTCCGCAAAAAATCAACAGCAAAGGCTTGCACGTAGAAAATTCTATTTAAAAAATGGTTTTACTTCTTCGGGAACTTATAGTGAAAGGTGTCAGTGGTACTATGGAAATTATGCATTTCGGAGGTAAAGTTTCACCAGAAGAATACCTAAATTTGCAGAAATACGCATTAGGAAAGTTACTATTTAAACTTTCTAAAATGAAGTTGGTAACAGAGTAATGAGGCAAATTTATGAAAAAAGTGATTTATAGAGCAATTGAAAAAAAGGACTATCTAGAAGTCCAGAATCTTATTTGCATTTCTTTCGGTTTAGATAGCTATGTCTCTGATTCCAAGACATTAAAACTGATTACTAAACAATATTTATGTAGTTGTCTAACTGAGCAGACTTATAATAAGGTAGCAGAAATAGACGGTAAGATAATTGGTGTGATTATGGGTGCTAGCGACCACGCAAAACATACTGTAATCAATATTTTAAATGCACTTAAAAGCCTTTTCTATTCTTTGCAAATCATCTTGTTTCATCGAAAGGCATGCGATTCTCAGGGAAACATTCATAAGGCATATGAAGAATTGATTCGTGACCATAGAAATCAATATGACGGTGTTTTAACCTTGTTTATTGTCGATAAAAAATTCCAAGGTCTTGGTATAGGAAAAGAATTGCTAAGCGGTGTCCAGAATTATTGGAATGTAAAAGGCACTAATAGTTCCTATCTCTATACGGATGACACCTGTAACTACGGATTCTATGAACATATGAGATTTACCCGTGTCAATGAAAAAAAGATAGACATTCTACGTAACGGAGATAAGACCAAAATGGATGTTTACCTATACGAAAACTAAGAAAAATTTATTTTATACTCTACACTTAAACTCAAATTTATAAAAGATATATACTACCACCAAGTATATATCCTTTATTTGTATCATAATTGTTTTGCTAAAACTTTTAATAATGCTGAACATTCAAGATTTGCTAACAGTTTTGCTATCAATTCAATATTATCATCAGCTTTCTTTGCTTCAACTTCTTATGATACATTATTAGATAATGTTTTTGTATAATGATATTATTTTGACATCAGTTTTACCTCATATAATACCACTCTATATATAAATTCTATACGAAACATCTTATTTTTCATTATCCAGAAAGTAAGATGTTTTTTATTTTTCTAGCTCAAATCAATAAGAAAAAATTTAGGATTTAATCCAAACTAATACTCCTTCATAGTACAAACAAGTGAAGGGACATTCCTTTTACTTAAATATTCTTTTCAATTATCAATAAAAGAAAAGGATAGAAACAAATGAATTATGAAATTACAAGTGAAATCATTAGAAGTTGAATATTGAATGAATATTTCACAATAAGAGAAACAGAAATTTTATCTACTAAACAGTTATATCCATTTAAAGACCACCCTTTATTAAAGCTTGTTGACGAATGCAAAATTGCACTTACTCAGCAGTAGAGCTGTCATACATAACGAATGAAAAACAACACAACCTTATGTTAGAAATTGGATATTCAAAGTCAATACTATCATTATCACAAGCACAAAGAATGGCGTTCATTATCAAGTCAAGGTCGTTTAGTTAAAGATGCTATCTATATTCTGCTGAGCGAAGAAAAGGCAAACCAAAAAGAGCAAGTGCGATTTCTAAAAGAAGATATAGCTAAATACTTTCCTAAAAACTATACTTCAAAAGATATGTCCGAAGTAATAATCAAATTACTTGAAAATTGGCAACGCAAAATACAAATGGACAAAAAATAACTGCACTTTATTGCAGATTATCTCAAGACGACAGTAGAAATGGCGAAATCAATAAGAAAAGGATTTCTGATTTAGATAAGTTATTTTCAAAAATTTATGAAGATAACATACTCGTACAGTTGGACAATCAACGTTACACCCGTATGTCAAATGAGTATGACATAGAGTAAAAGCAATTGATAGAACTAGTTACAAAAGTGAACATGAACTCGATAAAGTCTAACCATTACAAGTAGATATTAAAATGTTATCACAAGGTTTAAGAGAATTTACAGCTATGAAAGAACTCACACCTGCTATCACGCGAAAGTCGATATTTACTTTACAGCAGTATATCTTGTGTATATTCCTACCGAACAGCAACTTATTGACTTGATGAATAAAATCAAGAATAAAGCATCATTAAATGAAAAACGGTGTAACCTCATTTCTGAGTTTACACCATCATTCTTAAAAAACATCTTTATTAACACGAGGCTAACCTGTCTTTTTTTTATTTTAATTATCAAAAACTTTAATATCTTCATCAAGATTTATAACTGCGCCAAAGTAGCCTTGTTGTTGTAATTTGTCAAGAAGTTTACCAAGTTTTTTTGGTCTTTCAAACAAACCAACATCATATTCTTTTCTGTATTCCTTAGCTTTTAAAGCACATTTTTCAAAGTTGTTTTCTTCAAAAATTACAGCAAGTTTTTTCTTTGCATTTTCCGGTTTAAATTTTTGTTCTGAAAGAATTGCAAAAATTCTTTCAAATCCAATTGAAAATCCTACTGCTGGTATATCTTCTCCAAGGAACTTACCAATAAGGTTGTCATATCTGCCACCACCGGCAATTGCACCTTTAAAATCATTACTTACAACTTCAAAAACTGTACCTGTATAATATCCTTGACCTCTTACGAGAGAAAGGTCAAACACAAGGTCATATTTATTTTCAGATACAGCAGATGCTATATTGATTATTTTTTCAACATCTCTAACAGCTTCGCTTTCTGGCATAAGTTCTTTAACATATTCCAGTGAGAAGTTACCCGCATTTAAGAAATTAACAAATTTTTCAACTGCTTGTGTATCAAAATTCTTTTCTTTAAGTTCTTTTTCAACACCTTCTGCACCAATTTTATCCATTTTATCAAATGTGATACAAACACTTGCCAAATTTTCTTTATCAAAGCCCATACTTTCAAGCAATCCGTTAAGAATTTGACGGTTATTTACTCTTACTGTAAAGTTTTTAAGGCTAATCGCAAGCAAAGCCTCTGTAACAGTATTTATAAGTTCAATTTCACTGTAAATACTATCTGAGCCAATAATATCAACATCACATTGTGTAAATTCTCTCAAACGGCCTTTTTGTGGGCGTTCAGCACGATACACACGGTCCATTTGAATTGCTTTCAATGGGAATGGTAATTTAGAGCGATTATTAGCAAAATATCTTGTAAGCGGCAAGGTTAAATCATAACGCAAGCCCATATCTGCAAGGTTATTTTCTGTGAGTTCGCCTTCAAAAGCTTTTTGAAGTTTGTCCCCTCTTTTAAGTATTTTAAATATAAGGTTAAGATTTTCTCCACCATCGCTTTTATCAAGATTTTCAATATCTTCTATTATAGGTGTATTTACACGAATAAATCCGTTTGAAGCATAAACTTTCAATATTTCACTTTGGAGATAATCTCTCAAAGCAGTTTCTTCTGGCAAGTAATCAACTGTACCTTTTACATTACTTATTTTCATAACTACCTCGCTTACTAAAATATAACTTATTTCATATTACTTATAAATTTTTCATATATGATTTTTATAAAAATAATCTCTACCGGAATCATAATTATATTTTTTATTGCCCTTTTAAAAAAAATTACCCAATATGGCTGAGCTCTGACTATGCTTGTCCACAATGTATTAAGTCCTAAGCGCAAAACAATATTGACAATAACAACTGCTGTAATTATTTTTAAAAAGCTTTTTGCCCCCTTTTTTTGAAGAAAAAATCCATATACCAAACCGGACAAAGCTGCCGTTAAAGTGTATCCTGGAAAATATGGACCTACTGGAAATAAAGTTGCGCCTATAAAATCTGCAATACCTGCTGCAATGGCAGTGTAAAATGGACCATAAAGCATACCTATAATGGATAATGGGATAAATGCAAAGCCAATTTTAGCAATAGGTGTTGGTATTGATAAAAACCTTGATAATACAATTTCTAATGCAATCAATAAGGCTATCCTTGCTATTTGCACGGTTTTACTGTTTCTATCCATAGTTTTATCCCCTTCCAAAATAATAATAGTATTTATTATATATATCTTTTACATTTTACTATCTATCCGTATTTTTTGCAATATTTTTATATAAATCGTTATTATTTGTAACCACAGTTTTGATATTTGCAATATGTTATTTCATATAGTAAAATTATTATATTAAATAAAAAACGAATTGGGTTGAATAATGAAAAATATTGTTATTGGTGTACTTGCTCATGTTGATAGTGGAAAAACCACTTTGTCAGAAAGTATGTTATATAAATGTAAGAGCATAAGAAAGCTGGGGCGTGTTGATAATGGTGACACTGCTCTTGATACAAATGAAATAGAAAAAAGCCGTGGTATAACTGTGTTTTCAAAACAAGCAAAGCTAGTATATAAAAACACAAATATATACCTTTTGGACACACCGGGTCATATTGATTTTTCTGCTGAAATGGAGAGAACTCTGTCTGTTTTAGATTATGCCATTCTTGTTATAAGTGGTATTGATGGCATACAACATCATACAGAAACTTTATGGAATTTATTGCAAACATATAAAATTCCTACTATTATTTTTGTAAATAAAATGGATGCTAATATTGCAGATAAAAATAAACTTATTAACGAGTTAAAAAGTAATTTCAGTACATCTTGCATCGATTTTACAACACTTAATTTCTCAGTTATGGAAGAAATATCAATAACTGATGAAAGTGTTATGGAAAGCTTTTTGGAAACTGAAACTATATCTGATAGCAATATTGCTCACTTAATAAATCAACGAAAAGTTTTCCCTTGTATTTTTGGTTCTGCCCTAAAAGAACAAGGTGTTGAAGAGTTATTATCAATTCTTGACAGTTACACTATTCAACCTGAATACCCTCAACAATTTGGTGCAAAAGTATATAAAATCGGTCACGACGAACAAGGTGGACGCATTACATATCTAAAAATTACTGGTGGTAATTTAAAACCAAAAGACAGTGTAACCCTTATTGATAAAAATGGTGAAAAATCAATTGAGAAAATAAATCAAATCAGATTGTATACCGGAGAAAAATTTTCTTCTGAACAATGTGCCGAAAGTGGAACAATTTGTGCTGTAACCGGACTTACAAAAACTTATTCTGGACAAGGTATCGGCATAGAGCATAATCTTGAACAAAAACTGTCACAGCCAATATTTACTTATAAAGTTTTAATACTTGATAAAACTGACGCCTTTACAACTTTATCTAAATTCCGTATTCTTGAACAAGAGGACCCTCAACTTAATGTTATATGGAATGAACAACTTTCCGAAATTCATGTAAGTCTTATGGGCGAAATTCAACTTGAAGTATTAAAACACATTTTTGCCCAAAGATTTAGTATTGAAATTGATTTTGACCAAGGTAGTGTTGTCTACAAAGAAACTATACGAAACACTGTTGAAGGTGTTGGTCACTTTGAACCTTTAAGGCACTATGCAGAAGTTCATCTTTTACTTGAAAAAATCAAACAAGGCAGTGGCCTTATTTTTGATACTATTTGCAGTGAAGACAGACTGGATAAAAACTGGCAAAGGCTTATTCTTACTCATCTTACAGAAAAAACTCATTTAGGTGTATTAACCGGCAGCCCTATAACTGATATTAAAATCACATTGGTAAGTGGTAAATCACACATAAAGCACACTGACGGCGGAGATTTTCGTCAGGCAACATATCGTGCTGTTCGTCAAGGTCTTATGCAGGCAGAAAGCGTTTTGCTTGAACCGTGGTATGACTTTACAATAACTGTATCAAGCGAAAATATTGGTCGTGTTATGACAGATATACAAAAAATGAGTGGTAATTTTGATGCACCTGTTGTAAACGGAGATATATCAGTTCTTAAAGGCTCTGTTCCTGTTATAGAGATAAATAATTACAGACAAGATTTTATAAACTTTACTCGTGGAAAAGGCAGAATGACTTGTGTTTTCAAAGGTTATTTTGAATGTCATAACACTGCACAAGTTATTAGAGAAATAGGATATAACCCAGAAAACGATATTGAAAATTCTGCTGACAGTGTATTTTGCTCTCATGGTTCTGCAACTGTTGTTAAATGGTATGATGTAAAAGACAATATGCACTTGGAAAGTTTTTTAAAAGAAAAAACAGAGGATTTAACACCGCTTATAACTCAAAATCAAGTAAGAGAGTATCGTTCTTTTCTTGAACAAGATAAAGAGCTTTTGAAAATTTTTGAAAACACTTATGGAAAAATTAAAACTGATAGATATACTGTTTTTAATACTCCAAGTAAGACAGAAACAAAAACCACAACAAATTATAAAACTTATGAACAAGATTACCTTCTTGTTGATGGATATAATATAATTTTTGCGTGGGACGATTTAAAAAATCTTGCTCAAAAAAATCTTGATGCTGCCCGTCATAATCTCATAAATACACTTTGTAATTATCAAGGTTTCAAAAAATGTGAAGTTATTTTAGTTTTTGATGCATACAAAGTAAAAGGCAATACTGGAAGTATTGAAAAATATCACAATATAACTATCGTTTATACAAAAGAGGCAGAAACTGCTGATATGTATATTGAAAAAACTACTAAAAACTTGGCAAAAAATTATCGTGTGAGAGTTGCAACAAGTGATAATCTTGAGCAAATTATTATTCTTGGACATGGTGCAATGCGTTTATCTGCACGCAATTTCAAACAAGAAGTTGATGAAATAGAAAAAGCTATACGAGAAATAATAGAATAAAAATAAAAGACGATATTAGACCCAAAATCTAATATCGTTTTTTCTATATTAAAATTATAACCTTGTGATATTCTTTAAACACAAAATGGTAATGGGGAATATATATGTTGTAAATAACTTTTAAATAAAGTTTTGTTGTTTCAAATAAATATTTTTAAAATATCAATATTTTTTATTTAAAGATGAGTATTGATAGAGTATATTCCTAAAAACTCTTCTCCACCCCATCTGCCAACAAGGTCATGTCTACGAATATTTCTAATAAGACTTTTAGAAATATTTTTTAGAACCATATCCCCTGCATCATGTCCGTATGTATTATTAACTTTGCTAAAATCATCAATATCAGCAAATAATACTGCAAAACTTCTTCCAATTTTTTTATATTCTTCAAATTTATAAGAAATAAAACTCTCCAAGTAACAACGGTTAGGTAACTCTGTTAAATTATCATGCATAGCAATATTAGATAAATTTTTTATTAAATTATCTTCAAAAACTTTTGGAAAATCCTTAGTAAATATTTCTACTGCCCCTACAATTTGTTCTTCATTTTTAATAGGAAAAATATTTACTCTAATAGGAATTCTGTATCCGTCACGATGCCTAACAAGAACCTGGTCTTGTCTTTTTTTTCTGTCTTATATTGTAGCAAATAAAGGACAATCGAGATTGCATATAGCTTTTACTTATTTGTCTATATGATTTAGCCCGCTGTTTTGACAGCATTTGCCAATTATTTCTTCTGCCTTATATCCTGTAATTTCTTCTGCTACATGATTCTAAAACTTTATCTTCCATTCTTTATCCACAAAATAAATATCATCTTGCAACTGTTTTATAATATCTAAATATCTATATTGTCATATAATACAATAAATTAAACTTCCAATTATATTATACACTTTTAGCATAGTTTTCCATACATAATAACAGTGTACAAATATATTTAATTTTAAATATTTTATGATTTATATTTTAACTCAATATCATTTTAAAGTAATATTTGATTACATTACAGTTATTACATAGTTAAATTTTTATTCAACAATGCAAAAAACGACTAAGTATTAAACTTAGTCGTTTTTGGTGCGGATGACAAGACTTGAACTTGCACGATATTGCTACCACTAGCCCCTCAAGCTAGCGTGTCTGCCGATTCCACCACATCCGCAAAATCGGTTACACTTTTCTAGTGCGTGTATTATAATATCATACTTTTTTACAAAACGCAAGCATTATTTTTAATATTTTTTAAATTTTACAAAGTTATAAATTGTAAAATAAAAAACGACTAAGTACAAACTTAGTCGTTTTGGTGCGGATGACAAGACTTGAACTTGCACGATATTGCTACCACTAGCCCCTCAAGCTAGCGTGTCTGCCGATTCCACCACATCCGCAAAATCGGTTACACTTTTCTAGTGCGTGTATTATAATATCATAAGTTCTATATATTGTCAACACTTTTTTCATATTTTATTTAATTATTTTTTCGCCACTTTCGATAGCAGAAAACTCTGATACATCTTTCAATTTTCTGTTTATCATATTTGTACGAGTACCAATAAGTTTATCCAACTCTTCACTTGCCTGTCTCATACGGTCTTGTGTTTTTGAAAGAACATCTCCAAATTTACTAAACTCTGTTTTAACTTCTTCAAGAACTTTCCACACCTGTCCAGAGCTCTTCTGAATTGCAAGTGTTTTAAAGCCCATCTGTAAGCTATTTAATAAAGCAGCCATTGTTGTTGGACCTGCAATATTTATTTTTTCTTTTTGCAATTCTTCTACAAGTCCTTCTCTTACAACTTCAGCATACAAACCTTCCAAAGGCAAAAACATTATTGCAAATTCTGTTGTTCTTGGAACATCAATATACTTTGTTCTTATGTCTTTTGCAAAACCTTTAATTCTTGTACGCAACTCTTTTCTTGCAAGAAGTAGTAAATCTTTATCTCCACTGTCATAAGCATCTTGCAGCTTTTGATATGCATCTAATGGGAATTTTGCGTCTATTGGCAAATAAATATAACCTTCATCTGTGCCAGGCAGTTTAACTGCAAATTCTACTCTATCCTGAGAGTTTTTCTTTGTAGCAATATTCATTTCGTATTGTTCTGGACTTAAAATTTCTTCCAAAATTGCACCAAGCTGAACTTCTCCCAATATACCTCTTGTTTTAACATTGGACAAAACTTTGCGTAAATCGTTTACACCTTCTCCAACCTTTTGCATTTCGCCAAGAGATTTATATACTTGTTCAAGCCTTTCGCTTACAAGCTTAAAGCTTTGATTTATTCTTTCTTCTAATGTTTTTTGAAGTTTTTCGTCAACAGTCAATCTCATTTCATCAAGCTTTTTCTCATTGCTTGCTTGCATATCACTAACTTTTTGCTCAACAGTTATTCTCATTTCTGACAACTGTTCTTCATTCTGTTTTTGGAATTTAGCAAATCTATCATCAAGTCCGGTAGTAGTTTGAAAAACAGTTCTTCTCAAAGACTCTATATTTGCTTGTGTATTTTCGCTAAATTCTTTAAATCTTGCTGTTTCAAGGTTTTGCATTACCTGCTGATTTTGATTTTGAGCCATCTGCTGTCTTGTAAGAAAATCCAATGTATCTTTCTTACTTTTATCTGTATACTGCTCAATTTCTTTTTTCAACTCAGCAATCTGGTTTTCAAGTGCCTGAGTTTTATCTTTTTTAGTCATTGATATAATATTTACAATAAGTACAATAACCAATAATGCTATGATAATATAATCCATATAATCCTCTTTTTTGTTTATTTTATAAATATATTATAAAAATATATATTTATAATTGCTTTTTATTGTATCATAAATTTTTCACTAAAAAAAGTGATAATATAAACATCTATTTTATTAAAAGGAATTTTTAGCTATGAAAAACACAAAAAAAATTGCACTATGTGGTGTGATTGGTGCATTATCAATTGTATTATTGCTTATGGGTTCTATTATTCCTCTTGCAACTTATGCTTGCCCTGCTCTTGCTGCCATTCTTATTTTACCAATTTCCTATGAGTATCAAGAAAAAACTGCTTTCACAATGTATTTATCTGTAAGTATACTTTCCACAATACTTATTCCTGAAAAAGAATTTGTTATGATGTATGTATTTGTTTTTGGTCTGTATACGGTTTTCAAATTTAAAGCCGATAAAATAAAACCTAAGTTTTTACAGCTTATCTTAAAAGCATCGTATGCAGTTATCTCAACAGCTGTATGTTATGCAATATTGCTTTTGGTATTTCCAAACCCGTTATTAACAAAAGAATTATCTGACGCAACTTCTTGGTTTATTATTTTATTCTTTGTTTTGTTCTCTGCAACATTTATTTTATACGATTTTTCTGCAACACTTATGTTTAGATTATATATTTATAAATTAAGAAATCGTCTATTTAAAAAATAGATTATTGCAAGAAAGGTAACAGTTATGAAAGATAAAACTTCACTTATTCTTGAAGGTGGTGGAATGCGTGGTCTTTACACTGCCGGTATACTTGATTATTTTTTAGAAATGGGATTGGAGTTTAACTCTGTATATGGAGTTTCTGCCGGTTGTTTAAACGGTGTAAACTTTATTTCAAAGCAAAAAGGACGAAATTTAGCTACATTTACAGACTATCTTGATGACAAAAATTATCGAGGATTGGGAATGTTTTTGAAAACCGGAAATTTCTTTAATCCTAAATTTATTTATGATGATATTCCAAATAAATTAAATCTTTTTGATTATGATGCATTTGCCCTTAATCCAACAAACTTTTATGTTGTAGTTTCAAATATAAAAACAGGACAGGCAGAGTACATAAAATGTGATGATATTGATGGAAGAATGGATTATATTAGGGCATCTGCCAGCCTGCCACTTATATCTCAGGTTGTTAAAATTGATGATGACGAATACCTTGACGGTGGTATTTGTGATAGTATTCCTCTTCAAAAAAGCATATTAGATGGCAATGAAAAAAATGTTGTTATTCTTACTCAGCATAGAGGATTTGTAAAAAAGCAAACAAAAAATCTTGGTATTTTTAAAAGCTTATACAATAAAAAATATCCAAAATTATACGAGGCTATAAAAAACAGACATCGTATGTACAACAGAGAACTAAAATACTTATATAATGCCGAAGAAAATGGCTCAGCATTTATAATTCAGCCTGACAATGCTCTTAATGTATCAAGATTGGAAAAAGATAAATATAAACTATATAACCTATATAATATTGGATACCTACAAGCAAAAGAAATGTATCCTAAAATTATTGAATATTTAAACTCATAAAACTTAATTTTTTTAATAGAAAAAGGTACATAAGACAAATTATCTTATGTACCTTTTCTTTAAAGTGTAACTATATTTTAATTTATCGTCAAACTTTTTCTTTTTGTATACAAATACAAGTATTGTTTATGTACTTAAAGCAAATAAGATTATTGGTAACAATATACCTTTACCACTTGTATTTGGGCTTAAAGTATTTTAAGGTGCTAGTGCCGTAGTGTTTGGAGTTGGTTTATTCTCTGGTGTTGGTGGAATTATTACTCTTTCTGTAAATGTCCAACTACCGCTTATATTTTACTACATTATTTTCAACAATTGCAAACCAACCATTAAATGACCATATACCTTTCAAACCATTTTTTTCAGATATAACAATAAATTTGTCAGTATATTTTTCATCTTTGTTTTGCATAGCCTCTTCTACTGAGCTATAAGTTTTTGTATCTTCTGGTAACTTTTGACCTTGTGGTACTTCTGTGCCTCAATCATATACTACGGAAATCTTATGTTCTATATAAGCCCAACTACCTGTACAAGTTACAACAGCATCCTCAATATTTGTAGACCATCCACTGAACACCCAGCTACCAACTTTACCATTTTTTGTGCCTTCAAAAGATGTTTTATCAGTATATTTTGTATCTAATGCAGCTATGGCTTCTTCTGCTGATGTATATTTTTTATTATCAACCGGAAGTTCAATCTTTTCCTTTACACCTTCTGGTATAATATTATCTTTCCAATTATATTGAATGGTGTAATCTGTTTTTTCTTGAATTAACCCTCGTATTTCTATATAACAAAACCTTTCTTCATCATTTTTTAATGTAATTTTAAAATCTTTATAACAACCTATGCGACCTAATTTTAAATTTTTAAATATAATCAAATTTTTTTCTTTATAATATTCAAAGGTATAATATCTCCATTTATATCTTTAAACGGATTTTCAATTACTAATGTTCTGTTATTTCCTAAGTAAAAAGGCTCTCCATATAAGCTTTGTTCTATTCTTTTTACACTTGTCATTCCTTCAAGTGATTCATTGCTTCCTGTACTGTATGGCATTTGTTCACCCGTAAAAGATTGTAAGATACTGTACTTCTGATAATCCTTGAATATTTTCTTTTTCAATATAAATGTCTTGTATATTTTTTGCATAATGTATACCTTGTATATTTGTTACTATACTATCTTTTGATATCTTAAATTGTATAAGTAATATATCATACTTAAAAATTTTTTTCTTTAACTGTTATTATAACTAAAAAGTCAAACTCATTACAAAGTAAAATGTTTGAGTTTGACTTTTTATATTATTATTTTATTTCACATAATCTTTTTGTAGATTGTTTGCTGCAAGATTTTTCTTATACCATTTATTATCAGTATAAAGTTCTTCCTTTAATGGATTTCTGTGTGTTCTCTTAATAACAATTATTTCATAAATAAATACTGCAACATTTGCAACAAGAGCAATTGCACTGAGAGCTGTCCAAGCTGTTGGATTATATGTAGCTGTTATGCTAAACATTTCCATAGCTTGATAGTCCACTGCCAGTGAAAACATACCAAAAATAGCCAATGTCTGTGCACGGTGTTGAAGCCACGCACCTTCTTTGATGAAAAATTCTGCAACAGTACAGCTTATAATAAGAACTACACCTGCATACATAGCTCTTGTTGAAATGCTATTATAGCAGTATGCTACATTCCATAAGTCATAAGCTAAAATCCAAAACCAAAGTTGGTCTGGCCAAACCATATCTTTTGATTTTGTGTTTGCAACTTTTATTCCAACCCAACCTGTCATTGTCAAAAGCAAAAACACGCCTGCCAATGCATTCATCAAGTTCCAAGGTCCACCAAGTACAGTCAAACCTGCTTCGTCAACTGTAAGCTCTTTAAAAGTTGAAAAAACTTCTATATCACGATATATAGCCTCAATAATATTTATTGCCAAAATTGCTACCGGAAAATACCAAGCAAACTTTTTATTGCCAAGTTTTGTATAACGAATAAGCATAAAACCTATAACGCCTATAAGTGCAGAATATGTTTTTACAACACCAAACCAAGTTTTACTTGACGGACTACTTACTATCCCCATTGCAATAAGAACAACAAGCACAACTGGTAAAACACAATATACTGCTATTGATAATGCTTTACTTCTTCGTGTAATTTCATTTAAAACAACCAACAAAACCACAAGCAATAAAACACCTGCTATTGTAAGCCAAGAATACCCTTCAAAGAAAAATCCCATTCACAACACTCCTTTTAATTAAAGCATAATTTCAACATCGCTAATTGGATATGCCTTACATGAATGAATATATCCATATTTTTCATCTGCATAACGACGGAGCATACCTTTTGCAAGAAATACATTACCTGAAACAAGTTTTACACGGCATAGACTACATTCACCACTGCGACAGCAAACATTCACTCTTACACCAGCTCTTTCCAATGCTACAAGTATAGACTCGCTTGATTTTGCAGGTATAACTTTATCCCCAACTTTAAGATTAAATACTTCACTTCCATTAAGTTCTTTTGGCCAACCTGGTTCATTTTGAATATCACGGCGTGTACCAAACATTTCTCTACGGATTTTCTTTTCCGGAACACCAAGCACCTGCAATTCTTTTTTACAGAAATCGTTCATAACTTGTGGACCACAAATGTATGTTGTGCGTTCTATAAAATCCGGTACTAAACGATAGATAAGCTCACCGTTCATAAATCCTTTTTCTCCTGTCCAACCTTCAACATCATCAGAAACTATAAGCTGATATTTGAAGTTTGGATATTTTTTTGTGTAAGCAGAAAGCTCTTCATGAAAAAGTGCAACTTGTGGATTGCGACAACCATAAAGCATAACAATATCTCTATCAAGAGAAGCTTCTAGAATTTCTCTTGTCATACTCATAAATGGAGTTACACCGCTGCCACCTGCCAAAAATAAAGATTTTTTACTGTGAAAAACCGGTTGATGACGAAACACCCCTGCCGGACCATTTGCTGTAAATGTATCGCCGATTTTTGCATTTTCAATAAGGTATGATGAAACAAATCCATCTGGAATACCTGCAACAGTAATTTCATAATATCCCCTCTGTCTTGGAGATGATGAAATACTATATGGTCTGCTTGTTCTAACACCTTCTATTGTTGTAAATATATTTATGTACTGGCCTGCCTCAAATGGTGGCAAATATCCGTCTTTTGATGAAAAACGAATAATTTTTGCATTTTTACCTGTATCAATAACATTACTTACCACAAGTTCAAGTTCTTTTTTATGCAAGGCATTAGCCGATTTCGCAACATCTTCTTCACAAATTTTATCAAGTGAAACATTACGCATAACACGAATATTTTCCATAACTTCTTCACCGTGAACCAAAGTTCCGAGAAGTGTTTCTTTAATATTTTTAGCCATTAGTTAAACCTCCTTAGCAACTTTTGATGCAACAGTATCTGCGTATGTATAGTTAGGACCAAAGCCACAAGCGTTAACCCAACCGCTTGCAAATTCAAGATTTGGGATTTTACTTTCTGATGGGAAGAAAAATACTGACTGCATTAAATCCTGTTCATATCCATAAATAGCGCCACCTGGGTGACCAAGATAACGCATATGTGTCAAAGGAGTTGCAACTTCCATTTCTTCAATATGTTCTGTAATACCCGGATACATTTTTTCAAGTCTTGCAACAATTCTTCTGCCTGCCTCGTATTTCATTTCATAATACTGCTCAGGTGTGAGTTTTTCCCATTCTGTACCATATTTAAGTGTACCTGCTGTTATAATACTTGTTCCTTTTGGGGAAACACTTGGGTCATCAACAGTGTAGCAAGTTGCAACAAGAGGGTCATTTTCTGGCAAAAGTTTATAAGCATCTGCAAAGTCTTTATTTGCATCTAAACTTTCATAATTAAGTGTAAATGATGTGTGAAAGCCGATTTCCTCTGGTGTGCAGTCAAGACCGATAAAGCATGTAATTGCAGAAATACCGACCGTATATGGTTTAAGATATTCTCTTGCACTTTGTGGAACTTCTTTTGGTTCAAGAAGATTGCCGTATGTTGCAAGTGGAGAAATATTTGAGATTATCTTTTTAGCACGATATTCAACACCGTTTTCATCTATAACACCAACAGCCTTTCCGTTTTCAAGAACAATGCGTTTTACACCACAATTAAGTTTAACAACGCCACCCATTCTCTGTGCTGCTTCCATAATGGCTTGGTTCATCATCATTGATGTGCCACATAGATAAAACGGTTTTGTTTCAAGATAGAAATTTGTACATTTTGCAAGTATTGCAAAAGGAAATCTTGTTGGCGGCATACCCATAAAGCACCAGTAAGCACTTAAAGCAAGTTTAAGTTTTGGGTTTTTAAAAAATTCATCAAGAACTTCTTGGGTTGATTTAAGAGCATAGTTTGCCAAAGTAGGATATTTTTTTGGAAAACCTGCTTTCATAATAGCTTTTTTAATTGCACCAGGTTCTTCTGTACTGCCTGCACTTTTTGCAGCAAAGTCAGCAGATTCTTCACAGAATTTATAAACAGTATCATAATATTTTCTTATAGATTCAGCCTCTGACGGGAATTCTTTGCAAAGGAAATCTTCACACTCTTTTCTGTCTGATGGCAAACTAATACCTGTTCCGTCTGGAAAGTTTACACGATAAAGTTCTTTAATCTGTATCCAATCAATTTCATCTTCAATACCATAACGAGCAAATTGTTTTCTAAGTTGACCTGGATTTTCTTTTGTTCCCATATGGGAAAGTTGGTGTAACGCAATTTCAAATTCAAAACGACCACGACAAAAACTTGAGCCACAACCACCAGGAATATTATGTTTTTCAAAAAGAATTACACTTTTTCCTTTTTCAGCCAATGTTGCAGCGGCAGCAAGACCACCGTTTCCTGCACCTATGACAATTACATCATACTGATTCATATTTTTCACCTTTCTAATAGCAAGCTGTGTTTAATATATAATTTGTAAAATCCAGCTTATGTTTTTATTCTATATTTTTAGCTTTATACTGTTGGTGCTGCCAAAGGAGCAAATGTAAATGTAATTCCTCCATTTTGCATCATTAACACAATACAAGCACCAATAAGTACAAGATTTATTATCATACATATAATTTGAACAGGTGTTTGTTTTGTCCACTGAACAAATTTATCAAATTTTTGGTTATAATATTCTCTTTCAAACCAGTCTTTTGCACCAATCTGCATCCAACCACCAATAGAAAGTGAGTTTGCTCTTAACAACAACCACATGCCAATGCCACCATAAGCACCAAGACCTATTGTACAAAGACAACCTAAAAGTGGAGCTAAAAGGAAACCAACATGCATTAAAGCAACAGAGGGAGAAAATTCATTAGTTACAAAAATCCAGTTCCATATTGTATAAGCGATAGCGTACATAATTGTAATTATAGGCAATGCACCTTTTGCAAGGTAATAATCTCCAAATGGAGCATCAAATTGCCAAATGCCTCTCAAAACAACAACACCAATAGCCACTGCAAAGCCTGAAATTGCATTAAAATATTTTTTGTAACGCAAAAGGTCTGTAAGAGTTGCTTCCAAAATATTTACAATGAGCATAAGCATTATTACATCAACATAAACCTGTGGATTAAATAATCTAAATGCTGCCAAAATTATAGCTATACGCATTGTAAGCAATGTTGTCAGTTTAAGTTTTTCAAAGAAAACGGGTTTTGCAAGTATCAAAACTAATATTGACGGGATAACTACAATTGGAATATTAGCTTCAATAGGGTAAAAAGCTGTTAAAATTGCCAGTCCTGTAATTGCTGCGGTAAACATAATCCATTTGATATAGATATCTGCCTTACCTACTTTTTGATTTGCAGTTTGCATAAAATAAACTCTCCTTCAAAATTTTTATTTTGAAACACTATGCTTTTTGCACAATGTTAAATTACTTAAAATACTTGCATTATCTAAGAATTTTGCCCTTTTATTAAAATAAATCTGCGTTTAATCTATGTTTACAATTTATCTTTTACAATATGCGTCTGCCATAATATCGCAAAAGCAATCCAATCTTTTTTTTGAAAATTCAATATATTCTTCATCATTTCTGCCACTAACAGCAATTTTTTGTATCAGTCCTAGCAGAGAGTCAAATGTATCATAATAAAGCATTGCTATGTCTATATCTGTTCTTATACTTCCATCTTCCATACCGTTTTTTATTGCTATTGCAAGTGGACTTATTGATTTTTCAGCTGTTAAAACATATCTGTTTTCTATCAATTTGGATTTTCCCATACGATATAAATACGTTTCTGCCTCATGAATAAATACATATTGTTTTCTATTGTCAAAGCACAAATCTGTGTATGCTTTCAATACCTCTCTAATCTGCTGTGAACCAAGTGTATTTTTATCTACTCTTTCATCGTATTGCTCTTTTACTTTATTTTTTAAAATTTTCCAAAATAGCAACAGGGATTCAAAAACTAAATCGGCTTTTGTATCAAAGTAACGAAAAACACTTCTTTCTGTAAGCCCTGCTTTTTCTGCAACATCAGAAACTTTTGTTTTTTCAATGCCATTTTCTATAAAGCTATTTAAAGCACAATGTAAAACTTTATCTATATTTTTTTCTTTTACAGTCATTTTTTATCGCTCTTATCTATTAAAATTCATTTTGTTATTTTTTTGTCAGTCTTACTGACACTATTATATAAAATCCTTTGTAATATTTCAATATAAAGTTAAATATTTTTTTAACAATTATTTTGTGTATTTTTTGTCAACTGCTACAAATTTTATATCTTGCACAATCAAAATTTGATTATAAAATATTTTATTTATTAAATATTTTGATGTAATTCTATATTATATTTTTCAAAAATAAAAAACAGACCATATTTTTATATAGTCTGTTTTACTTTTTTATTAAATTATTTTAGTTTGCTATTCTAAATCAGTGTTAGTTTTAAATAAAAATTTATTCTAAACTTAAAATTATAAATATTCTTTGGAAAAGGGCAATATTACAGCCAAAAAAATCTCAGATATTTTAAAAGCTGAAATTGGTTAGAACATAAACACAACCTATACAGTAGTTAAAAAGTGCATTGCCAAAGGAGCTATCAAACGCATTGAACCAAATTTTATGTGTCATCCTTTAATTACAAAAGAAGAGGTTCAGGCAGCTGAAACAGAAGAACTTGTAAATAATTTATTTTACAATTCCTAAAAAATATAAACACACTGAAAACTGGAATATTCATATTTATGGACAAAAAGAATTTCCCGATGGTATGACTATGAGTGACCACTTATTTGAAGATATAAATGAAACTCACAATTGAGAAAAGGAAAAGAATATAGTATTAACCTTGACGGTCAATATTACACTGAACTTGAAATAACTATATTTCTGCCAAACAATGTTAAAAAAACAATAAATCTTTTAAATTACAGTCAGTATATAATGTTTAAATTTTAGTACAATTTAACGGTCTATGCCTAGATTTTCTATGAATAAATCTAAGCATAGACTTATTTTTATACTTATTCTAATTTAATATTCTTATATTATAATTATGTATATACTTGCAATATTAAATATATATACATATAATATCATTATATAATTTTTAAGAAGGTGAATTGTATGGTAAAAACCGTTGAACCAATGACCAGCGGTCCTATTTGGAAAAGAATCACATTATTTGCATTACCTATCCTTATTGGAAACTTATTTCAACAAATGTACAACACTGTTGACTCTTTAATTGTTGGAAACTTTTTAGGAAGTAGTGCTTTGGCTGCCGTAAGTTCCTCAGGTAGCCTTATTTTTATGATGATAGGCTTTTTTAGTGGTATTTCAATTGGTGCCGGTGTTATTGTTGCTAGATTATTTGGTGCACAAGACAAAGAAAACTTGCGTACAGCAGTACACACAACTGTTGCTTTTGGTATTCTGGCAGGCATTTTAATGACTTTAATTGGTATTATATTTACCCCACAAATACTCAAAATTATGGGTACTCCGGAAAGTGTTATGCCTGAATCTGTAACATATTTACAAGTTTATTTTGCAGGCTCTCTTGGCTTTATTATGTACAACATATTTGTTGGTATTTTACAAGCTGTTGGCGATAGCCGCCACCCTTTATATTATCTTATCACCTCATCAATAATAAACCTTGTACTAGATATTGTATTTATAGCATTTTTAAACTTTGGTGTTGGTGGTGCAGCTTTGGCAACAGTTATCTCTCAGTTTGTAAGTGCTGGTCTTTGTATGATTCAGTTAATGAGAACAAAAGATTGTTACAGACTTCAATTAAATAAAATATGTTTTAACAAAAATATACTTAAACAAATTTTTACCATCGGTTTACCTTCTGGTATTCAAAACTCTATAACTGCTTTTGCAAATCTGGTTGTACAATCTCATATCAACTCTTTTGGAGAAATGGCTATGGCTGGCTGTGGTGCATACAGCAAAATTGAGGGCTTTGCTTTTCTTCCAATAACAAGTTTTACTATGGCTCTTACAACATTTGTAAGCCAAAATATTGGTGCAAAAGAATATGAACGCACAAAAGAGGGTGCTCGTTTTGGTATTTTGGCAACTGTTATCCTTTCTGAGCTTATAGGTGTAGTTGTATTTATTTTTGCTCAACAAATGATTGCAGCATTTGACCCTACCCCAGAAGTTGTTAACTATGGTATTGCAAAAGCTAAAACAGCATCACTGTTTTTCTTCTTATTGGCTTATTCACATTCTATTGCTGCTATAATGCGTGGTGCTGGCAAGTCAATTGTTCCTATGGTTGTTATGATGGCTTTTTGGTGTGTTGTGCGCGTAAGTTTCTTAACTATCACAATTCCTTTAACTCATAGCATTTATATGTTATTTATTGTTTATCCTCTTACTTGGGCATTAAGTTCTATTGCATTCTTTATATACTATAAAAAAGCAGACTGGATGCGATGTATGTAAATAACTTAAATGGCAATATCCATTTGCTAAAAATATCTATTATATTGTTATATTTATTAAATTTAACGATTACTTTATATAGTATATATAATAAAACCACAGTAATTTAACTGTGGTTTTTATTTTTGTACCAGTATTTCACTTGTGAAAAATGTTTGAAATGTTATATAATTTGATTGACAAATTATATAATTAGATTTACAATTTTAAATATAAGGAGATGATAAAAATATGAGTAAATCTGTATATAGTATCGTTTTAGATGACGATGTTATAAATATGATTGATGTAATGGCGTCACGGCAATCCACAAGCCGTTCAAATCTTATAAACAGAATTTTGGCGCAACACATAAGTGTTCCAACAGCAGAAACTATGCTTAGTGATGTATATACATCAATTGATGAGTTTCTTAATGGTCATTCATCTCTGGCTGTTCAATTGCTGGGTAACAGTTCTATGATAAACATGCGTTCTTCCCTGCAATACAAATACAACCCAAGTGTAAAATATACTGTTGAAATTTTTGAAAAATGTGATTATCTTGGTCAATTAAAAGTTTCAATGCGTAGTCAAAATAAACAGTTAATTGAAATACTTGATAATTTCTTTTATCTTTGGGCTACATTGGAAATATCCTATTGTGGCATAACACAAGACAAAATATCATTGGGTAATGGCAAATATATGCGTTTATTCCGTATATATAATTGTAATAACTACAATGATTATGGCAAAAATATAGCTAGTTATATCAATTTGTTAGACAAATGCCTGAAAGAGTATTTTAACTGTTGCAATATTTCTCCTTCATCGGCAAATATTAATGTTAAACAAATTTTTATAAACAATATGACTAATACCATGAGTAAGTTATAAAAGGAGTGATTTTTTAATGAACACAAATAAGCTTACACAAAAATCCATGGAAGCATTGCAAAATGCTCAAAGTATTGCAATACAATATTCAAACCAGACTTTACAACCAGAACATTTGTTGCTTGCATTATTACAGCAACAAGATAGCCTTAATGCCCAACTTTTTCAGAAAATGAGTATTGATGTAGGAAACTTTGTACAAAATCTTACAACAAAAATTGGTCAATTACCAAAGGTTACAACAAGCCGTGAGGCAGATAAAATCTATATATCAGCACAAGCAGACCAGGCTCTTAATCAAGCTGAACAAATCGCAAACAGAATGAAAGATGAATTTATTTCTGTTGAACACATTATGCTTGGCTTAATAGATACTGCATCAGGAAATGTAAAAGATTTATTCAAACTTTTTGCTATTGATAAAAACAAATTTCTAACAGTTCTTCAAGAAGTAAGAGGTAATACCAGAGTTACCACCGATAACCCTGAGGACACATATGACGCACTTGCTAAATATGGTCAAGACCTTGTTGCATTGGCAAAAGCCCAAAAACTTGACCCAGTTATTGGTCGTGATAGTGAAATAAGAAATGTTATACGAATTCTTTCTCGTAAAACAAAAAATAACCCTGTTCTTATCGGTGAGCCTGGTGTTGGTAAAACAGCTATTGCCGAAGGTCTTGCAATTCGTATAGTTCGTGGTGATGTGCCTGTAAATCTTAAAGACCATAAAATATTCAGTCTTGATATGGGTGCACTTGTTGCCGGTGCTAAATATCGTGGTGAATTTGAAGAAAGACTTAAAAGCGTACTTGCCGAAGTTAAGAAAAGCGAAGGTCAAATTATACTCTTTATAGATGAATTGCACACTATTGTAGGTGCTGGCAAAACTGACGGTGCAATGGACGCTGGCAATATCCTTAAACCTATGCTTGCCCGTGGTGAATTGCACTGTATCGGTGCTACAACACTTGATGAGTATAGAAAATACATTGAAAAAGACCCTGCTCTTGAAAGGCGTTTTCAGCCGGTTATGGTTGATGAGCCAACTGTTGAAGACACAATTTCAATTTTGCGTGGCTTGAAAGAAAAATATGAAGTTTTCCACGGTGTAAAAATTCACGATAACGCTCTTATCGCAGCTGCTACACTCTCTCACAGATATATTTCTGATAGATTTTTACCAGATAAAGCTATCGACCTTGTTGACGAAGCTTGTGCTATGATAAGAACAGAAATGGATTCTGCTCCTGCTGAAATGGATGACTTGCAAAGAAAAATTATGCAAATTGAAATTGAAGAGGCTGCACTTAAAAAAGAAACTGATAACCTTTCAAAAGAACGACTTGCAACTTTGCAGAAAGAACTTGCAGAAATGCGTGATGAATTTTCTGTAATGAAAGCTCGTTGGGATAACGAAAAGAACTCTATATCTAAGGTACAGAAATTGCGTGAAGATATTGAGCAAGTTAATGCTCAAATTGAAAAGGCTGAACGAGAATATGACCTTAACAAAGCAGCTGAATTGAAATACGGTAAATTGCCTGAACTTCAAAAACAGTTAGCTGAACAAGAAAAATTTGCCGAAGAAGCAAAAGAAACTTCCCTTCTGCGTGATAAAGTAACAGATGAAGAAATTTCAAAAATCATCTCTCGTTGGACTGGTATTCCTGTTTCAAAACTTGTAGAAAGTGATAGAGAAAAATTATTAAATCTTGAAGTAATACTCCACAAACGAGTAATTGGTCAAGAAGAAGCTGTAACAAAAGTAAGCGAAGCTATACTTCGTTCTCGTGCAGGTATACAAGATGAAAAAAGACCAATTGGTTCATTCTTGTTCTTAGGTCCAACTGGTGTTGGTAAAACCGAACTTGCAAAAGCACTTGCAGAAAGCTTGTTTGATGATGAAAACAATATTATCCGTATTGATATGAGCGAATATATGGAGAAATATTCTGTAAGTAGATTGATTGGTGCGCCTCCAGGATATGTCGGTTACGAAGAAGGTGGTCAGCTTACAGAGGCTGTAAGAAGAAAACCTTATTCTGTTGTACTGTTTGATGAAATTGAAAAAGCTCATCCTGATGTTTTCAATGTTTTATTGCAGGTTCTTGATGACGGTAGAATTACAGACAGTCAAGGTAGAACAGTTGATTTCAAAAATACAATTATTATTCTTACTTCAAACCTTGGTTCTTGCTTTATTCTTGAAGGAATCGAAAACGGAGAAATTACACAATCTGCAAAAGACAGTGTAAATAATCTTCTTAAAACATCATTCCGTCCAGAATTCTTGAACAGACTTGATGAAATTGTATTCTACAAACCACTTAGTAAATCTGAAATTGGTGGTGTTGTTGATTTGCTTATTGAAAACTTTAAACAAAGATTGGCTGATAAACAGCTTGGCCTTATTATAACAGACAGAGCTAAATCATTTATAATTGAAAACGGTTATGACCCTGTTTATGGTGCACGACCATTGAAACGATTTATACAACAGAAAATTGAAACTCTTGTTGCAAAACAAATTATTTCAACAGACCCTAAATGTGGTACTGTTTTCACAATTGATTGTGACGGTGAAAAACTTATATTAAACTAACACTTTAATATTTTAAAAAAGGACAGATTTTTGAGTTTTCAAAATCTGTCCTTTTTACATCTTAAATAATTTTATTTTTTTGAGCCAATTTTTCCACTTTTAATGCAATTACAGCACATAAAGTTCCTACTAATGCACCCATCAAAACATCACTTGGATAATGCACACCTACATACATTCTTGACAACCCCATAAGTAATGCTTGTACAACTGCAACAGCTTTAAGTGATTTTACAGAAATAAGTTTCAGCCAAACAATTCCTGCTGCAAAAGCTGTGCTTGTGTGTCCTGACGGAAAAGAGTTTGGGTCTGACGAGTACAATAAAGGAATAAAATTGTTCATTGTTACATAAGGTCGTGGTCTTTGAATAATTAACTTTAAAGTAAGGTTTGTAGCTATAATGCTAAAAAAAATCGCAAGTGTTGTATAAACACCAATCTTTCGTGTTGACTTATTACACAAAAGTATAATTGCAACTATAATCCATATTAACCCCATATTACCCAAACTTGTAAATGCCTTAATTATAGGATTTAACACATCAATTCTTATGTTATTTTCTATCCATATCAAAATATTTTCATCTATAATCTGTACTATTGACATATTTTATCTCCATATTTTCAATTATATTTCATATTGTTATTTTTTTTATTAAAAACATAGTATATATTATATCACATTTTTAAAAAAAGAAATGAACATTTCTCATAAAATTATGTTGACATTATATATATATTAGATATATAATTTCTAATATAATGTATACTTTAACTACATATATCGTTAAATAATTATTAAAAGGAGATATTATTATGGCTAATGTAGAATCACGCCGCGAATTTTTAAAGAAATCCGGTATTTTTTTAGGAAGCGCTGCAATGTTTGGCAGTGTTGCTATGCTTAGTGGTTGCGCATCACAACCTGTTGATAATCAAAGTGGTGGAATAGAAATTCCAAAACATCCATATCCTTATGTTGAACTTGATGCTGATAAAGCTGAGAAACTTGCATACGAAGGATATTTTGAAAATGGTTGTTGTTATGGTGTTGCAAAAGCTATACTTACAGAATTAAGTGATAAAGTTGGTTTTCCTTACACAGCAATTCCCCCTGCAATGTTTGCAAACGGTAAAGAAGGCTATGGTGTAGGCTCTTTGTGTGGTGCCTTAGGTGGTGCTGTAGGTATAATTGGTCTATGTTGTCCACCTGATGATTCAAGAAAAATTGTTGCACAATTATTTAAATGGTATGCTGAAACTTCATTACCAATATATGAACCGGAGGGGACAAGTGGTGTAAAAACAATTGCAAATTCTGTTAACTGTGATATTTCAGTTACAAAATATATGGAAGCTGCAAAAGTTGAAAGAAAAGACCCTATTCGTAAACGCCGTTGTGGTGGTGTTAGTGGTGATGTTGCTCGTAAAACAATTGAATTATTAAACATTCATTTTGGGTTTGCAGAAGCTCCAAAAGAAGATGATACAAAGGTTGAAGAAAACTTGGCTCCAAATGAATATATTGGTCAAGCAGATGGATTTGGTGGTCCTGTTAAAGTTAAAGTTACAATGGATGGAACAAAAATCTCTAAAATTGATATTTTGTCACATAACGAAACTCCAGGTATTTCCAGCCCTGCATTTGATACAATTCCAAATGCTATTATAGAAGCTCAATCAACAGAAATTGATGTTGCTTCTGGTGCTACTTTATCAAGTAAAGCTATTATGGCTGCTGTTGAAGATGCACTTTCTAAGGTTAAATAATGTTTAAATTAAAATGTCCGCTGGTTTTCTTCCAACGGACATTATTTAAAATAAATAATATTAAGGAGGTATAATTATGTTTGGTAAAATTGGTATGGGTGAACTGATGCTTGTACTATGTATAGTATTACTTATTTTCGGTCCTTCTAAATTGCCTTCTCTTGCTAAAAGTATTGGTCAAGCAGTAAAAGAATTTCGAAAAGGTGCTTCAAACATAAGTAAAGAACTTGACGATTTGTCAAAAGAAGATGATAACAAAGATAACAAATCAGAAAAATAATTTTTAATTATAAGTATATTATAAAAAGTCCAGTCTATAACAGACTGGACTTTTCTTTTTAACAAGTTCAAAAAGGCAGAAATTTAATATTTCTGCCTTTTTTGATACGCGGGGATAAAATGAGGATTTATTTTAAATTGAGGATTATCAATTCTTAATGTTTATTGTGGTCATCATTTCCACAATTACATTTCTTTTCGTGGCTTGAACAATTGCATCCAGATGGACAGCCAATACACTTAACACCACTTTTTTTAGATTTTATTACATATCTAATTGCTAGTCCAAGTATCACAATAATAATTATGCCTAATATAATATCTGTTAATGTCATAATGATACTCCTTTAACTATTTGAATTATTTTATAGCATATTCTTCTTTAATTTTTTTGTTTGAATTGCTGATAAGATATACAACAATACCAATCATTATTGCTACTGCTATAAAACCTGGGATAAATCCAGAACCGAGAGCACCTGTTGTGATAAGTGTACCAATTTGGTATACAAGGAATGCAACTACATAACCTGTACCAAACTGCAATGCAATACCACCAAAGAGCCATTTTTTATCCTGAATTTCACTATTCATAGCACCCATTGCAGCAAAGCAAGGAGGTGTAAAGAGGTTAAACATAAGGTAAGCAAGTGCTGCAACTTTTGTAAGTCCAAATGCAAGTGCAACTTCGTTTGAACCACCAACCAAAGCAAATTCTTCTGTATCAATAAAGCTTGTAAGACCATAAACAACAGCCAATGTACCAACAACATTTTCTTTAGCTATAAAGCCTGTGATTGCTGCTGCTGCAAGTTGCCATACACCAAAACCTAAAGGAATGAGAAGGATTGCAAATGGTGATGCAATTGAAGCAAGTATTGATGTGCCTTCCATACCTTCTTCTACTGGTTGCAAGCTCCATGTAAATGATTGCATGATTTGAACAACTGCATTACATACAAGAATAATAGTACCAGCTTTTATGATATAAGCTTTACCTCTTGAAAGCATTGAGATAAATGCTCTTTTTAAACTTGGAACTTTATATTCAGGAAGTTCCATAATAAAGAATGATTTTCTGTATTTATAACCTGTAATTTTTTTGATAAGCAAAGCACCGATAAAGATAAGTACAATACCTACAAAGTACATCAATGTACCAACCCAGCTTTTGTTAGCAAAGAAAACACCTGAGAAAAGAGTGATAACTGGAAGTTTTGCACCACATGGCATAAATGGTGTAAGCATAGCTGTTGCTCTGCGTTCTCTTTCATTACGGATTGTACGACAAGCCATAACACCTGGGATTGCACAACCTGTACCAATTACCATTGGGATGATTGATTTACCTGAAAGACCAACTCTTTTGAAAATAGGGTCCATAATAACACTAACTCTAGCCATGTAACCACAGTCTTCAAGCAATGCAATAAGGAAGTACATTACCATAACAAGTGGCAAGAAACCAACAACAGCACCAACACCACCGATGATACCCTCAACTAAGAGTGCCTGCATAAATGGAGATGCCCCTTCTACAAGACCTGCAACAAATTTTTGAAATGCATCAATCCATCCAACAAGCCAGTCTGCAAACATTGGTCCAACTGTTGATTGAGAAATATCAAAAACTATAAACATTACAACTGCAAAGATTGGAATGCCAATCCATTTGTTTGTAAGAATTTCGTCTATTTTATCTTGTTTATTTTTATCTTTTGTAAGAACTTTACGAGTTTCAACTTCTTTAACAATTTTATTTACAAATTCAAAACGCTTTCTGTCTGCAATTTCAACTTGTTCTTTATTTGTTAAATCAATATCACCTTGAATATAAGGAGCTTTCTGTCCTTTGCCATTCAACTCAATTGCTTTGCCAATAACTTCTTTAAGGCCTTTATCATTTGCAGAAACTGAAACAGTTTTAACAACCGGACAACCAAGCCTTTTTGACAAAAGTTCTACATTGATTTCTGTATCTTTCTTTTCATTAATATCACTTTTGTTAAGAGCAACAACAACCGGAATACCAAGTTCCAACAACTGTGTTGTAAAGAACAAACTTCTGCTCAAGTTTGTTGCATCAACAATGTTGATAATCGCATCAGGGTTTTCATTCTTTACATAGCTGCTTGTGATGCTTTCTTCTGATGTAAATGGTGACATTGAGTATGCACCTGGAAGGTCAACAGCTATGTAATCACCAGCAAAATTGTAAAGATGTTTTTTAATTGGGCTTTCTTTTTTGTCAACAGTAACACCCGCCCAGTTACCAACTCTTTCATTTCTTCCAGTAATAGCGTTATACATCGTGGTTTTACCGCTATTAGGGTTACCTGTTAAAGCAATTCTCATAAAAATCTCCTATCTATAATAAAATATAAATACACTTTTAAATTAGTTATAAGCTAATTTTTATAATAAGCAATATGTATCTGTTTGCAAGAATAATACTGCAAATTAACCAAATAAATATGTTGTTTGTTAGCCATAGCTAACTCTTTTTAATAAAAAATAGTGATATTAAATCACTAATTTTTAAACTTGGATAGATTTTGCCAATTCATTGTCAATATTATATCTTCCATCTTTGATAGAAACAACACAACTATTTTTCATACGAGATACAACAGTTATAGGTTCTCCACTGTAACATCCCAAAGAAAAAAGAAATGCATTCAATTCCTCATCATCTGTCAAGATTTCCTTAACAATGTATTCTTCTCCAACATTTGCGTCAACTAAATTCATGTCTTTCTCCTCAAATAAGTGCTTGATTAAATACCACATAGGGTGTATAATCTCACTAGGTTAGCTTCAGCTAACCTTCAAATGTAGTTTACATCCAAAATGTAAGTTTGTCAATAGTTTTTTAAAAAATCTTTATAAAATTTTAACAATCAATAAGAAAATATTAAGAAAATATATAATTTCATATTTATTTTCTACTTGTATTTTAATTAAATGTGTTAAATCAACATTTTTTATTGTATATTTTATATTTTAGGAGGTGCTATAAATGGAAAAATATGATATTACTGGTATGAGTTGTGCTGCTTGTAGTTCTCGTGTTGAAAAAGCCGTATCAAAGCTTGACAATGTTCAATCATACTCAGTTAATCTGCCCACAAATTCCATGACTGTTGCAGGTTCTGTTTCTGCTGAAAAAGTTATTGAAGCAGTTGTAAATGCTGGTTATGGTGCATCAGTGCATGATAACAGTGCAAAACCAAAATCGTTTTCACCAAAGCAAGACACACAATAGAATGAGTTTCACACATTAAAAATGCGTGTTATATCTTATATTATAATCTTGCTTTTTATTATGTACTTTTCTATAGGTTACACAATGCTTGGTCTGCCGCTGCCTGAATTTTTTGTGCAAAATCCATTAGCTACTTGTATGATACAAATGA
>JAHHUE010000020.1 GCA_020024155.1 Oscillospiraceae bacterium
ATATAATTCTTCAACATATTATATATAGATGAATATATAGATTAAAAATCAGATAAGTTTTGGAGAGTAGGAATTATATAATCTTTTTTAGTAAGCAACTGGAATAAGGCTGAAATTATCGAAAAATATCATATATTTGAATTTTACAGTCAATAAGATTTCGAGAAAAACATAAAAATTAGTTACTCAAAAAAGAAAAAAGGATATAAAAATTTTGATAGCTTTTACAAAGAAACGCATTTTTATTTTGATGATGTGGAGACTGGACATCTCATACAGTTTTCAGAAAGTGTTTTAGCGATGACTTGTACTATGATTGTTCAGGTTAATAAACTCTCTTTGCTAATGATACAAAAGCCAATACATATGTATTTTTAGAAGAAAATTTCAGAAAAAATAATCACTTATGCTTTTTACTTTTCTAAAAATATCGATTGATAATTACTATGAACTAACTTATCTTTAACCAGATGATTAGAAAAGTGATGAAGATTTTATATAGCTGTCTAAAAGTAAAATTAGCAGTTTGCCTGAACACCTAGATATTTTGCAGTCAAATCAAGTAATTTTAGCAACAGTATTTGGTCAGATTAAAATAACATGCAATATAGACAACGACTTATTAGATTTGGCCTTTAAGTTTTTAAACAGAATAGAAATGTTGTATAAACTGACTTTTTATTGCAAAAAGGGTTCAAAAATTTATTTAATTGACATTATATCTTATATTATAGTATACTTATATAGCATATTTATTTTTTAACAAACTGAAAGGAAGCAATCAAAAAATGAAAAAAACACTTGCAATTATTTTAAGTGCTTTAATTGTTGCAATGGCAACAGGATGTGCCGGTAAAGATTCACCTTCTACATCTCAAAGCTACAAATCCGGCACTTATACTATTACAACAGATGGTATGAAAGGTGAAATGACTGTTGATGTTACTTTTAGCGATTCTGCTATCACTGATATTCAGGTTAAAGACCATCACGAAACTTACGGTATTGGTTATGGAATGGACACAACTCCAATTGAAGTTCTTCCTAAACAAATTATTGAAACACAAAGTCTTGATATTGATGCAGTTACAGGTGCTACATTAACTTCCAGATTCTTGGTAAATGCTGTAAGTAAAGCAGTTGAAGAAGCTGGCGGAGATGTAAATGCTCTCAAAGAAACTCGTAAAAGAGATGCTGCCAAGGATGAAATATATGATGCAGATGTTGTTGTTGTTGGTGGTGGCTCAGCAGGTATTGCAGCTGCTATTGAAGCTGCTGAAAACGGCGCAGATGTTATCATATTAGAAAAACAAGGTATTGTTGGTGGTGCTACTACTCGTAGTGGTGGTAAGCTTATGGCAAATGGCACTGAAACTCAAAAAGCCCAAGGTATTGTGGATTCTAACAGAGAAATGTTTGATTATTTGAAATCAATTGGCGGCAATTACATTGATGATAAAAAATTAAACGGTTTTGTTGAAAATTCTCTTGCAACATTTGACTGGTTGGTAGATATGGGTGTTAAGATTCAAGATGTTGAGCCAATCCACTCTTCTATCGAAACATGGCGTGTACATAATGTTCTTGGTGCTGGCGGTATGACAGACGGTCATGGTGGTCAAATAATTGTTCCAATGATGGAAAAATATAATGAAGTAGATGGTGATATCGTATATAATGTAACAGCTAATGAATTGCTTGTTAACGATAAAAATGAAATCACTGGTGTTAAAGGTGTTAAACCTGACGGAAGTATTGTTACAGTAAATGCAAAATCAGTTATTCTTGCAACTGGTGGTTATGCTTCTAATCGTGAAATGATGGCACCTTACGCAGACTTCACAGAAAATTATGCAACACAAGTACCAGCTGGCAATGTTGGTGATGGTATAAAAATGGCTGAATCTGTTGGTGCTCAAATCTATCAAAATCCAGGTGTTCAGGTAGTTTATGTAAGCTATACTTCTGGTGTTGGTATAAATGAAGAATCTGGTCTTATTGTTACAGAAGATGGAAAACGTGTAGTAAATGAATACTCATATCAATTCCATGTTGGTGACGCAATTGCAAAAGAAAAAAGTAACTTAGGTTACTATATTGCAACTGCAAATGATCCAAATAAAACTGTTCAATATGGTATTACTTTGGATTCTACTGCAAGTGCAGACTCTATTGAAGAGCTTGCAAAAGTGATAAATGTTGATGCTGAACAACTCAAATCAACTGTTGACCGTTACAATGATTTATGCAAAAAAGGTGTTGACGAAGACTTTGGAAAACCAGCTGACAAAATGGTTCCTATTGAAGGCGATAAATACTATGCTATTAAACTTAATCCATCAGTTACAGTTACTTTTAGTGGTATAGTTACAGACACAGATTCTCATGTTGTTGATGCTAACAATACACCAATTAAAGGTCTTTATGCTGCAGGTGAAACAGCATTCCCTGGTTTGTTTGGTACTGAATATCCTGGTTGTGGTGTTGCTATCACTTCAGGTGTATACTATGGCCGTGTTGCAGGTGAAAATGCTGCAAAAGGTTTATAATATATATAATAAAATTTAATATGTTATAATGCTTTAAAGCAAAATAAATAGCCGATGTAATATTACATCGGCTATTTTAGTGTATAATACATTTGATTATTAGTAACTTCTGTTAACTTTTTCGCTATTAAGAATTTTTATTGCCGAAGATGTTCCCAATCTGTCTGCACCAAGTTCTATAAACTTTTCCATATCTGCTTTTGTTCTTATTCCACCTGCTGCTTTTATTTTGCAACTACCATTTGTATGTTTTGCAAATAATTCAATATCAGAAAATGTTGCACCTGAATTTGAAAAACCTGTTGAAGTTTTAATATAATCTGCACCTGCATTTACAACTGCATGACAAAGAGCAATTTTTTCTTCGTCTGTAAGCAAGCAAGTTTCAATAATAACTTTCAAAATATTATCCCCAACAGCTTGTTTAATTTGTCTTATTTCATCTTCTATATAAGTAAAATCTCCTTCTTTTGCCTTGCCTATATTTATAACCATATCAACTTCTTTTGCACCTTTTTCTATTGCATCTTTTGCTTCAAATATCTTAGATGCTGTGGTCATAGCTCCCAAAGGAAAGCCAATTACTGTGCAAACCGGAATTTTATCCCCAAGGATACTTACTGCATATTCAATAAAACAAGGGTTTATACATACAGATGCAGTATTATTTTCCAACGCTTCATTACAAATTTTAAGTATATCTTCTTTTCTAGCATCTGCTTTTAAAAGTGTATGGTCTACTTTCGACAATATTTCTTGTTTAGTCATTGATTATTCCCTCTTTCATATTTCAAAATTACTATATCATAAAGTGGATTTTCTTCCACTATATACTCATTTGTATCTATATGTTTTACTTTACTGTATAGACTTTCAAACAAATCAGCTGTATCAAGCTCTTTAAAACCAAATTCTTCACATCTATAATGCATTGGTATTACAACTTTTGCATCAACTTGTTCTGCAATAATTTTGGCTTTTTCTGCACCAACAGTATACACATCACCAATTGGAATCAATGCAACATCTATTTTACCAATTTTTGATTTCTGCTCTTCTGTTAAAATATGTCCTATATCTCCAAAATGAGCAATTCTTTTACCCTTATACTCAAATATGTGAACTATGTTAACTCCTCGTAAAGCACCCTTTTGCTCATCGTGATATGTTTTAACAGTTATAACATTCACACCATAAGTCAACCTACGCATACATTTTACGCCCATAATACCTGCATGGTCATTATGATTATGGCTTGTAAAAACCATATCTGCTGATGTGCATATATTATCGTAGCTAGGAACATATTCATCTTCAAATGGGTCTATAACATATTGAATATCATCAAAACAAATTTTAAAACAAGCATGACCTAACCATTTTATTTTTACCATAAAATCAATCCTTTTTTGTAATAACAACAAGTAAGCTACCTCTTTTAACAGAAATCGTTGCTGGTTTATCAGTAAATTCATTGCTTACACCAATAGGGAAATTATTTTTTAAGTCAATATTATTCACTTCATATTTAGTATTCTTAATTGTAACTCCCTGCACTTCTGTATCAAAACTAAAAACAGATAAATAGCCATCTTTTTTAGGAGATATGCAAACTGAGTTATCTCTAACTATCATTATAGCGCTATCGTTACTTATTATAACAGCATTGATATTATTTTCAGCAAAATATTTAAGTGTCTGTAAATTACTAAAATAATGGTCAAATCTACCGCCAGACACCCCACAAAGAATAACATCAGTAAATCCTCTTTTAACAATTTCCTTTGCTATATAATGAGTGTCCGTATCATCTTTTTCTTTTGGGAGTGATATTATAGTTGC
The DNA here is from genome assembly GCA_020024155.1 of Oscillospiraceae bacterium. Taxonomy (GTDB): domain Bacteria; phylum Bacillota; class Clostridia; order Oscillospirales; family Ruminococcaceae; genus RGIG3102. Next base: position 4,392 of record JAHHUE010000020.1, read on the forward strand.
TTCTAAATCATCTGGTTTTGATGAGGAATCAAAATCTCCTATAATCATATCAGGTTTTATATTGTGTTTTTTTGCTTGCAAATATCCACCATCTGCACAAAATATAAAATCGTCATCTTTTATAATACTTTTTATGTCAAACTCTATGTCCATTGGGCCAATAAGAATACATCTTTTCATTATTTTATCTCCCAATCTTTAAAGTTTTTCTGTCTTTCATATAATGCACAATAACTATCATAACGAGATTGTGAAATCTTTCCATTAGAAACAGCTTGTTTTACACCACAACCTATTTCTGAAGTATGGCTGCAATCTGCAAATTTGCAATCATCAATATAGTTTTCAAATTCTATAAATGCATACTGCAAATCATATTTTGAAATAAAATTATCTCTGTCAAGTTCTATTGATGAAAATCCCGGAGTATCTGCAACCATGCAATATTCCATATCAAATATTTCAACTTGACGAGTTGTATGTTTACCTCTGCCTAATTTTTGGCTTATTTCATTAGTTTCCAATTCAAGATGTGGAAACAATCTATTAAGTAATGTAGACTTACCCACGCCACTGTTACCTGCAAAAGCACATATTTTACCAGACATCAATTCTCTAAGATTATTCAGTTCTTCGTGCTGATTTTCGCCTGTAACAAACACTTTATATCCAGCTTTTGTATATATTTCTTTTATTTCTTCAACTTTGGATAAATCAGATTTAGTTATAACAATAGCAACCTCAACATTTTTATGTTGTGCTATGGCACACATTTTATCTATAACTAAATAGTTTGGAGATGGCTCAATTGTAGAAATAACCATTATCAGTAAATCAAGGTTTGCAAATGGTGGTCGGATAAACTGATTTTTTCTTTTATGTATTTTTGTTATAACATTTGTACCTTGCTCATATTGTGTATCAACAATATCTCCTGCAAGCGGTGAAAGGGCAAGTTTTCTAAACTTGCCCTTTGCTTTACACTCTATTACTGTTCCATCAGCTTTTTTTATATAGTAAAATCCGCCTATACTTTTTAAAACAATATTATCTTTCATATATTCCTTATAAAATTACTATACAACTAGCAAAATCTATATTAAATTATGGATTTGCTGGTTTTTGTGTTTCATTTTGATTTGCTGAATTTTCAGGTTGTGGAGGTTTTACCTCTTCTGGCTTACTATCCGGCACAGTTGGAGGTGTTGGATTTGGTTTTTCTTCCGGTTTAACACTCTCTTCCTTATCATCATCTTCATCTTCTGGTTCTTTTGGAGGTGGTGGAGGAGGTGCTGGGTGAACAGTATGTTCTGTTGAACCACACTCTGGGCATGTTGGAGGTCCACCACTAATTACCAATGTTATAGCACTGCCAACAGGAAGTTCTGTGCCTGCCTCTGGAGATTGTGCGATAACTGTACCAACTGGTTCAAAGCTTTCTGCCTGAGTAAATGAACCAACTCTGAATTTAGCTCCGGTAAGAGCTCTTTTTGCTGTTGCCAAGTCAGCACTGCCAACAACATTTGGCACAACACTTGTTGTTTTTTCTGCATTTATTGCAATATATAATGTAACCAAGCTGCCAGAGGTAACAACTGTACCTGCCTCTGGGTCTGTTCTTACAACATTACCTTCTGGAACTTTCTTTGTTTTTTCTGATTTAACAGAAACATTAACGCCAAGGTCTTCTAAAACTTTTTGAGCTTCTGCTCTTGTATAGTTTGCCAAATCAGGCATTTCACTTGTCATAATACCTTTACTTACTTTAAGTGTAACTGTACTATTTTCTTTAACTGTTTTTGATGCCTTAGGAGTCTGTGCAAAAATAACATTTTTTTCATATTGGTCATTATATTGATATTCAACTTCATATTTAAAGCTATTGCCCGAGTTTTTCGCTTCTTTTTCAGTCATACCAACAAAGTCTGGCATTACAACATCAGCTTTATTGCTTAAAAGGGCGTTACCACTCATACTGAAAATCATATATACTGCAACAGCAGAGCTTAATGCAAACGCAACTGCAAGGCCTGCCATTACTGCCAAAAGATTTACTTTTCCTTTTTTTACTTTAACTTTACTTTTTTTCTTTGCCACTGTATCCACCATTACTGTTTTTGTCTGTTCATCTGGTTGCTCTGTATTCAAACCGAACATTATTTCTGGATTTTCTTTTACAGCCAGCAAATCTTTTCTCATATCATTTGCCGTAGGATATCTATTATCAGGGTCTTTTTCTATTGCTTTCATAACAATTTGCTCCAACCCTTTTGGAACATCACTAACAAGTTCACTTATAGGCTGTGCCTTATCAGAAAGTTGTTGGAGAGCAACAGAAACTGCTGTTTCTGACTGAAATGGCAGTTTTCCTGTAAGCATTTCATACATCATAATACCTACACTGTATATGTCAGCACGATTATCTGTATTTTCTCCTCTTACCTGTTCCGGACTTATATAGTGAACCGAGCCTATTGCTTTGTCTGTAACTGTTCTTTGGTTTGCAGTTGCAAGACGAGCAATGCCAAAATCCATTATTTTGAGCTGACCATCTCTTGTCAGCATAATATTTTGAGGTTTAAGGTCTCTATGAACAACCCCATGATTATGTGCATGTTCAAGAGCATTAAGAATAATATTGGCAAATAAAATAGTTTCTTCCCATGTTAATTTGCCACGATTTTCAATAAATTCTTTAAGAGTAACACCTTCGATGTATTCAACAACAAGATATTTTTCTTCATTAGTAATATTAAAATCCAAAACTTTAATAATAGACTCGTGATTAAGTAAACTTATAGCTTTACTTTCATTTTTAAATCGTCTAACAAGTTCTTCGTTTTCAAAAAACTCTTCTTTTAAAAATTTAACAGCAACTTCTGCACCAGTCTGTTTATCAAGGGCTTTATAGACATTAGCCATACCACCAACGCCTATAAGCGACAACACTTCATATCTATTGTCTATAACTTTACCTATATAATTTTCCATTATACCTCCCTATACTGACAAAATTACAGCAGTTATATTATCGGTTGCATTATTTGACAATGCTTTTTCAATAAGTTTATCCGGCATTGAAAAAACATTATCTGTTGACAATATTTCCACTATATCCAATGGAGTGATAAAATTTGTCAGGCCATCTGTTGTACACAGAATAATATCTCCCTGAGCCAATTCAACCTCTGCAATTTCAAGCTGAATTTGTTTTTCAACACCAACAGCTCTTGTAATAAGATTTCTTTTTGGATGATTACGCGCTTCTTTAACAGAAATTTCGTGTTTTTCCAAAAGTTCTTGAACAACGGAATGGTCTCTTGTGATAAGAGCAAGTTTTCCATCTCTCAATATATATACACGAGAATCGCCTGCGTGGTACACAGTACATTGATTTCCAACAACAGTAATTCCTGCAAGAGTTGTGCCCATTCCCATATACTCAGGATTTTTATTTCCTAAATTATATATATAGCTGTTTGCGTCATCAACAGCAGAGAGCACAGTTTTTTCAACATTAAATGTTTTATCTTCATTATGAAGAAACATTGCATCTTCTATATATTTTGCCAAGGTGTAGCTGGCTATATCTCCGCCTTTCACTCCACCCATTCCGTCACAAACAAACCCAAAACTAACAGAGTTTAACAATCTGCCTGCCACATATTTATCTTGATTCTGACTTCTTCGATTACCAATATCAGTAGCGCCTGAAATTTTCATTTATTCACCTATGTTCGTTTCTCAATTGTCCGCAAGCGGCAGAAATATCCTGTCCAAGACGGCGTCTTATTGTTGCATTAACATTTAATTTTGCTAATTTATTCTGGAATTCTTTTATAATTCTGGCATCACTCTGAGAAAATGGTGAGCCATCAACTGGATTTATAGGAATAAGATTTACATGATTTATAAAGCCACTAAGTAATTTTGAAAGACGAATTGCGTCTTCTTGTGTATCATTTTCGCCCTTTATCATCGCATATTCAAAAGAAATACGACGACCAGTCTGTTTTGTATATTCACGACAAGCCTTCATCAATTCTTCAAGAGAATATGCATTTGTAATTGGCATTGTGCGTTTTCTGGCTTCGTTTGTTGTAGCATGCAAAGATATTGACAATGTTATACCAAGTTTTAATTTTGCAAGTTCATATATTTTGGGAACAACGCCACAAGTTGAAAGACTTATGTTTCTCTGACTTATATTTTTGCCATCTGGAGAAGTTATAATCTTAATAAATCTAATTACATTATCAAAATTATCAAGAGGTTCACCTATCCCCATAAGAACAATATTACTTACACGGTCACCTGTGTCTTGTTCAGTTGTATAAAGTTGAGATAAAATCTCTGATGTTGCCAAATCTCTTATCTTACCACCTTGTGTAGATGCACAGAACTTACAGCCCATACGGCATCCAACCTGACTTGAAACACATATACTATTCCCGTGTTCATATCTCATAAGAACAGTTTCTATACAGTTTCCATCTGGCAGTCTGTAAAGATATTTTATTGTGCCATCAACAGAAACTTGTTTTTGTGCAATTTCAAGTTTTGTTATAGTGCATTTTTCAGATAAAAGCTCTCTGGCTTGTTTTGAGATATTTGTCATATCATCAAAACTTGTTACATTTTTTTGATGTAACCATATATATATTTGTTTTGCATTAAATGCTTTTAAACCAAGATTTTTTACATATTCTGTAAGCTGTTCAAGGTTAAAACTTTTTATATCTACTTTTTCCATTCTACCATACTTTTTCCAGCACTGCTACAAAAAAACCGTCATAATCAGTTAAATGTGATAAAAATGTAATCTTTTCTCCATCATTTATCACATTATTTATAGGACAATGCTGTGTTTTTAATCTAAAATTACTATTTTCTTTTAAAAATTTATCAATAACTTTTTCGTTTTCTTGTTTATTGATAGTACACGTTGAATATACAATTATGCCATTATCTTTAAGATATTTAACAGCTGTTGAAAGTATATCATTTTGCAGTTGTGCAAGTTCTACCACTTTATCCATAGATTTATATCTTAAATCTGGTTTTTTAGGAATTATACCAATACCACTACATGGCACATCACATATTATAACATTATACTTCTTTAAGTTAGGATTGTAAATCTCTCCACTATTTTGAACCGTAGAAATATTATTTAATCCCAATCGTTTTGCACCATCATTTATAAGTTTTAATCGTGATATATTAGGGTCACAGCTTGTAACACTTCCTGTATTATTTAATTCAATAGCACAAGCAAAGCTTTTTCCACCCGGAGCAGCACACATATCCAAAACATCGTCATTTTCTTTTATACCTGCTGCTTTTACAGCATATTGGCTTGTTATTCCTTGAACATAAAAATACCCTTCTTTAAATCCTGGAATATTGGTCACGCTGCCACTATGAAGTATTTCAAGTGCATTATCAATTGGCATTTTATTGTATTGGATATTATTCTTTTCAAGAAGTTTTTCAAAATCCAGCTGAGATATTTTAACATTATTTATTTTTACTGTAAACTTTGGTGTTTTAAACATTGCAGATAAAATATCTTCTGCTTGTGCTGAATAATCTCTATCTATTATTTTTACAATATCTTTGCTAATAGAATATTTTACAGATAATTCTGTTATCCTATCTTTAAAATGCTCTTTATTTATATCAAAATTTTGACTCTTCCTTAAAACAGCATTAACCAAGCCTTTGGCACTGGTCTTTTTAAAAACAGGACACAGTCCAACAGCTTGGTTTATAGCTGCATACGCAGGAACAGATTTCATATATAAAAGCTGATATAAACCTGTTTGTAAAATAGCAACTACTTCTTTATCCATTTTATGTACAGGTTTAGATAAATTCTTTTGCAAAATATAGTTTAAAGTCAACTTTCTTTCTATTGTTCCATAGAAAAGATTTGTAGCAAAAGCCTTATCTTGATTTGTAAGTTTGTCATTATCCAAAAGTGAGGAAAGCACCAGATTTGAAAATCCACTGCTTTCCACCTTCATAAGACATTCAACAACTAATTTTCTTGTTAAGTCCATTTATAATCCTTTAATCATCTCTTCTACCAAAAATCATAACTAATCTGAGAAGGTTTGCAAGGGAAACTGCCAAAGCTGCAACATAAGTCATAGCTGCTGCTCCAAGAACTTTTTTCACACCTGAAAGTTCTTCATCTCCGATAGTTCCACTTGTTTCCAACGCGTACACTGCTCTGTTACTTGCATTAAATTCAACTGGTAATGTAACCAACTGGAAAGCTGTAACTGTTGCAAAAAGCAAAAGCCCAAAGTTTACAAGTGGCTGAGCACCCATAAAAAAGCCAATCAATACAAGAGGCATTGAAAGTGTTGAGCCTAATTGTGTAACAGGAATAATCGCACTGCGAATTTTAACCGGAACATAATTTTTTGCATACTGAACTGCGTGGCCTGCCTCATGTGCTGCAACGCCAACAGCAGAAACAGAATTTGTATTATAAACTTCATCAGAAAGACGAATAACATTAGTTCTTGGGTCATAATGGTCTGTCAAGTGTCCGGAAACTCTTTCTATACCAACATGACGCAACCCATTTGCATCAAGAATTCTTCTTGCTGCTTCGTAACCTGTCATACCACTGTATGTTCTCATAGTGGAATATTTACTAAATGTTCTTGATACCTGACTTTGTGCAAACATTGCAAAAATCAAAGCCGGAACAACTAAAATAAGATAATATACATCAAAGTACATTCTATGTCTCCTCAAAATCAAATTATATTGCCTTTTTCAAATCTTTTTCCAAGACTCCACGCCTGACCATCCATTGCCTTTGAACCTTCAGGCTGCACTGTAACAAGCTGAATTGCATCTTCTCCACAAGCTATAATCAATGGTTTTATTGAGAGAATTTCTCCAACTTTACCTGAAAGCTTAACTCTTTTTGACTTAATAACTTTAACCTTTTTATCTTGATAAATAAAGTAAGCACCTGGCCAAGGATTTTGACCTCTTATTTTATTATGAATAGTTTTGGCATCTAATTCAAAGTTAAACAATGCCATTTCTTTTGTAAGAGGTGGTGCAAGAGTTGCTTTTGAATGTTCTTGTGGTGTTCTTGTTGTATTACCATTTATAAGCTGTTCGCATACATTTGAAAGAAAAACTTTGCCTTTTTCTTCAACTTTTGCAAACAATTCTTCCTGTGTCTCATCTTCTGTTATTTCTATTGGTAATACATCTATAATATCGCCAGTATCAAGACCTTCATCTATATACATAACTGTAACACCGGTTTCTTTGTCACCATTTATAAGTGACCACTGAATAGGTGCTGCACCACGATATTTTGGTAAAAGAGAAACATGTAAATTAACACAACCAAATTTGGGAACATCTATAACTTCCTTTGGCAATATTCTGCCGTATGCAACAACAATAATTAAATCTGGGTTGATTTCTTTTATAATTTCTGTTGCTTCACCTTTTAATGTTTTTGGCTGATATACAGGAATATTATTTTCCTGTGCATAAACCTTAACAGGTGGTGGTGTCATAATCTGTTTTCTGCCAACCGGTTTATCTTCTCTGGTAAATGCTCCAACCACATTATATCCATCATTAACCAATTGTTCCAAGCACCCTTTTGCAATTTCAGGTGTGCCCATAAACAAAACTCTTGTATCTTTTTTATTCATAATCCTCATCCAAGTTCATAGCTTTAATTTCTTCTGCTGTCAAATCTTCATAGAATTTTGTAGCATGATCCATAATTGTAATACCATCAAGGTGGTCACATTCATGGCAAATTGCTCTTGCAAGAATATCTTCTGCTTCTATTATAAATTCATTGCCATAACGGTCTTGTGCTTTTGCTTTAACATATTGTGGTCTTGTAATTGCACCATTTCTACCCGGGAAAGAAAGACAGCCTTCAAATATTGTCAATTCGCCTTCTTTTTCCAAAATTTCAGGGTTAACAAGTTCAATAATTTCATCAACTTCTTGGTCATTTTCATCAAGGTACTGGTCAAGAACTATACATACTCTGCGCATAACACCAACCTGTGGGCCTGCAAGTCCAAGGCCTTGTGCATCAATAAGTGTTTCTGCCATATCGTCAAGTAATGTTTCAAGTTTTTCATTAAAATCTGTAACTGGTTTACATACCTTTTTAAGTATTGGGTCTCCGTCTTTTACTATTGTTCTAAGTGCCATAATTATATCTCCTTAAATAAATTTTATTCTTGAATCGGATTCATATTTACATATAATCCAGAGCGATTATTTTTATCTTTAAGGTATTCATCTATTACTTTTCTTAAAAAGTCTCTAAACACCTTTGTATTCTTGCATTTTATAGTCAGTCTGTAACGATGTATACCATTTACCATTGATACATTAAATGGTGCTGGACCAAGCACAACCAACGGCATATTTTTCTCAGTTGGTGCAAGTCTTTGTATTATTTTTAAAAATGTTGCAGAATCTCTTGCCGCTGTAATTTCCTTATTGCTTGTAAATGCAACTTGACACATTGTGCAAAAAGGCGGGTATATATTGAGCTTTCTAAAAGCTATTTCACTTTGATAGAACTTATCATAATCACCATTTTGTGCCAAAGTTATAATATGGTTTGAACTATCGTATGTTTGGATAACAGCAATAGCGTCGTTGGTCCATCTTCCTGCTCTGCCTATAACCTGAGTAAGCAAGTTAAATGCTGATTCATTACTATTATATGCCATTTGGTTTAATGCACCATCTATACCAAGAACACACACAAGATTTACATCTTTAAAGTCCAAGCCTTTTGCAACCATCTGTGTGCCAACAAGTATATCATATTTCTTATCAGCAAAATCTTTAAGCATTTGTGTATGTGCATCACTTTTTACAGTTGTATCTGCGTCCATACGCAAAATTCTTGCCTTTGGTAAGCAAGATAATATATACTCCTCAACTTTTTGAGTTCCGTATCCAATATATTGTATTTGTCCACCACAAACTGGACATTTTTCAATACCGGGATATGTTCTGTTGCAATAGTGACAGCACAATTTATTGCCACTTTTATGTTTTACAAGGTTAACACTGCAATTATCACATTGAAGTGTATTTTGACAATCTTTACATACTCCGACAGTTGAATATCCTCGTCTGTTTATCAATATAATACTTTGCTTATTATCTCTTATATTGTCAGAAAGATATTTGATAACTGCATTTGACAAAACACCTGTATCACCATTTAACGCTTGCATACGCATATCTATAATTTCAACATTAGGCATTGGCATATCATTGTATCTATTTGGCATTGTGTGCAGATGATAAAATCCGTTTTTAGCAAGATAATAACTTTCAACACTTGGTGTTGCAGATGCCAAAACAAGTCTAGCAGAATTTTCTTTTGCAATAAATGACGCAACCCTTATTGCTGAATATCTTGGACTATTTTCTGACTTAAATGTTTTTTCGTGCTCTTCATCAATTATTATAATTCCAAGATTCTCCACTGGTGCAAAAATAGCACTTCTTGTTCCAACAATAACTCTGGCTTTTCCAGATTGTATCTTTTTATTTTGTTTAAGCCTTTCTGTTGGTGTAAGTTTTGAATGAAGTACACTGACAACATTACCAAAATAACTTTTTACAAGTTCTATCATTTGTGGTGTCAGAGAAATTTCAGGAACAAGCAGCATAGCATTTTTGCCTTGCTCCAATGTGTGTTTTATAAGTTTTATAAATACAGCACTTTTACCACTACTTGTAACTCCATAAATCAAATGTGGCTTACTATCATTTATAGATGTTATTTCATCAAAAACCTTTTGTTGTTGATTTGTAAGGAATATATCCTGTTTTAATGGCTGAGAATTATCATCTTCACTATTTTTTTCTGCAAATTGAGAAATAAGCAGTCCTTTTTCTATAAGTTTATCAATAACTGCTCTTGTTACGATACAATCATCACATATTTGTTTGATTGTTTTGTGAGAATTTTTAAGATAATCATATACTTTTTGCTGTTTTGGCGTTAATTTATCTGTAAATTCCAAAATGTTTGCAGTATAAACCTTTTCAGTTGGAGCTTTATGTTTAAGTTCCAGTCTGCCGTTTGCAATTCTATATTGTCCACTATATGGTATAACAGTTCTTGCTGCCTCATAATATGTGCAGAAAGTGGTTTCTTTTATATATTTAACCATTTTCAATGCAAATTCTGATACTGACCAATCTTCTGTTTTTGCATCAACTATATTTTTAAGTCCCTTTATTTCTTCAGACTCTTTTAATGACAAAACAACACCCATTCTAAGTGTGTTTCCGCTGCCAAAAGGTATAAGCACTATTGAGCCTATGCGTATATCATTTTGAAATTGCTCTGGAACAACATAAGAAAATTCTCTGTCAAAATTCAAGGTAGCTTTGTCTATGGCTACACCTGCTATTAACATAAAGCTACCTCCATTTAATTATTTTTCTGAGTCAAAAATATCAATAATAGATTTTGCACATTCTTCAACATCATTATTTTCAACTATGTAGTCATAACTGCTTTTAAAACCAAGTTCTTCATTTGCTTTAAATAATCTTTGCTTGATTTTTGCGTCGTCTTCTGTATTTCTGTTACGCAAACGGCGTTCAAGCTCTTCCAATGATGGTGGAGCAAGGAATATTGTTAAACAATCCGGATAAACTTTTTTAACATTCTGTGCGCCTTCCACTTCAATAACAAGCACAACAACTCTGCCTGCATTTACTTTGTCTTCAATCTGTTTTTTGAGTGTTCCGTAATAATTATTGCAATAGAGAGTATATTCAAGAAATTCACATTCGCTAACTTTTTGAATAAAATCTTCACTTGTTAAAAATATATAATCAACACCATCTTTTTCAATAGGTCTTCTCTCTCTTGTTGTTGCAGAAACAGAAAGAATAAATCTTTCATCCATTTGAAGCATTTTCTTAACAACAGTATCTTTTCCACAACCAGATGGTCCGGAAATTACAATTATATTTTTATCTATGCTATTCATCTTCAGTCTCCATAAATTTAATAAGATTTTCATTTGATTGTCCAAACACTCTTTCTGCTGTGAAAGCACAAAGAATAATTTGGTCTGAATCAGTTATTATAACAGTTTTTGTTTTTCTGCCAAATGTGGCATCTATAAGGCGATTTTCACTTTTAGCCTTGGTTATAATTCTCTTGACAGGTGCAGACTCCGGGCTGAGTGCTGCAATAATTCTGTCTGGGTTTATCATACTACCAAAACCTATATTAAGCATATATCTACTCCTTATTCCATATTCTGTATCTGTTCTCTGATTTTTTCAATTTCTGATTTTATTTCAACAACTCTTCTTGTAACATCAAGGTCGTTTGATTTTGAACCTATTGTGTTAGCTTCACGGTTAAGTTCCTGTGTTAAAAAGTCAAGTTTTCTGCCTTGTTTTGCTTCGCCTGCAAGTATATCTCTATACTGTGCTATATGGCTTCTAAGTCTTACAGTTTCTTCGTCAACAGCAACTTTATCTGCAAATATTGCAGCTTCTGTAAGTATACGCTGACTGTCAACCTGTGTATCCTGCAAAATTGTTTGCAATTTTTGATAAAGTCTTTCTTGATATTTTTGTGTACGCAATGGTGCAATTGTTTCAATTTCTGCAACTATTTTTTCAATAGTTTCAAGGCGTTGCATAACATCAGTATACAATTTTTCGCCCTCTGTCTTTTTCATTGCCATAAACTCATCAAGAGCAATGGTTACAACTGCACTTACATCTTTGGACAACTGTTCTGTATCTTCCTCATTTTTATTTTGAGTTAGAACACCTTCATAACGGGAAATAACAGAAACATCTTCTGGTTTAGAAAGACCAAGTTCATCACTTATTTTACAAAGTGCATCGTAATAACTTTTTGCCAATGCAATATCTGCTTCAACCACTGTATCTGACTGTTCAACATTTTTGATTAACAATGAAACTTCCACTTTGCCACGACTAACAGTTTCGTTTATCTGTTTTTTAATTTTATCGTCAAGAAATGTAAAAAAGCGAGACATTCTGCTTGAATATTCAAAATATCTGTGATTTACAGACTTAATTTCAACGGTTATATCTTTACCGTTTAAAACAGCATTGCCCTTGCCGTAACCTGTCATACTATATACCATTTTTTACCTCCGAAAGATAATAGTTTTTACTCTTTTTTCTACTCAATTTATCTATCATCTTAATAGATAATTATATACAAAATTCTTATATCTTGTCAATTAAATAACCTTAAAACAAATAAAAAAGCTGCTATAAATAGCAGCTTAAATTTATACTATGTTATGTGGTGCTTTTACATTTAAAGCAAAATAGTGAACTATTGTTCCTCTGCTAAATTTTGCATCAACTTTATATACATACACACCCTCTTCTGCCGGTGTATTTGTTCCGTATCTCATTTCTTCAAACTCTGATGCAAATACTTTACCTTCGTATGTGTTTCCAACTCCTTGATAAATAGTTATCTGTTCTGCCGGAGATGTAAAGCTAACCAAAATTGGTGTATTTGGCAAAGCATCATATGCAATAAGTGGAACATCTATTGATGATAAAAAAGGTGCAGCAACGCTCTTTAAACCAAAATTCCAGTCATATCCTGCTCTTGGCACATACGGTACAGCTGTATACCCTGATGTAACTTCGATTATTGGCAATGAAACTTCCGGATTTTTAGCATCAATTGTATCCTTTATAAAAACGGTTATATATCCCGCAATAATAAACATTATTACTGCAAATATATATCGTCTTATTTTTCTTCTAAGTAACCGGTTCATCTTTTTCATCTTCTCCCATTACAGAAAAAGTCATATTTTCTCTGTCTGCTACAATATTTTTAGATGTAAGACGTTTGCTTATATTTTCTGAAATCAAGCTATAAATAACAGCAAATGTTGGAACACCTATAAGCATACCTGCAAACCCAAATAATCCTCCACCAATAGCAATTGAAACCAACACCCATATTGGTGCAAGACCTGTGGAATCCCCAAGAATTTTAGGCCCAAGAATATTTCCGTCAAATTGTTGAAGAACAAGTATAAATACTGCAAATATAACAGCATCAACAGGGCTTACCATCAAGAGAATAAATATGGATGGAATTGCACCAATGAATGGACCAAAAAATGGAATCATATTTGTAACGCCAATTATAACAGCCAATAATAAAGCATATGGAGAGTATATAAACATTGAGCCTATAAAACATAAAATACCGATTATAAGGCTATCTATCATTTTACCATTGATAAATTGGGAGAAAATATTGTTTGCTCTTCTACCAATTTCAATAACTCTTTCTGCTCTTTTTTCTTTTGAAATTGAATACAAAACTTTTTTTGCTTGAAAAATAAGGCGTTCTTTTGTCATAAGCATATAAATTGATGCTATGATAGACATAATAAGATTTATAATCACAGAACCCAAAGATACTGAAAAGTTAACTATTGTAGGTACAAGTCCAAGTGCAAAATCACTTACTAACTTTAAGATATTTTGCATATATTGCATAAGACTGTTAATAACTTCGGCATCCCAGTGATATTGTGTTGTAAGTTGTTCAAGTGTTTTTGTTACAGTTTCAAGCCATCTTGGAAAAGATGCAACAACATTTTTTACATTTTCCATAACTTGTGGAATAATTGCAACAAGTAAAGCAGAAACAAATATTAAGGCAAGAATATATGCACATAAAACAGATAAGCCTCTTTTGGCTTTTAACTTTTTAAATATTGTACTTTCAAACCATTTTACTGGTGTGTTAAGCAAAAAAGCAATAACAAAAGCAACAACAAATGGTGATATAACTCCATATAAATTTAATAGTGTTTCTTTTACAACATTGAAATGTGAAAGTGCAAGATAAAGTATAACACCAACACAAACGGTAATTATGTTACTTATAGTATTTTTTGTAAAATACCCTCTGACATTTTTCTGCATATAATTCTCCCTTTATTTTTCTTATTCATAATAATATATAATAGCATAATTTAAAACAAAAATCTACTAAATTGTCACTATATTAGTATATGTACATATTTACAGTTATTTCTTCTTTAAATACACTATTTTTATTTACTTTTGCATAAAATTATATTATCATTGTTATTAAATCGTATCGTTTGCTGAAAATATATTTTTTAACCTCGTTTATTTTAAATTTACTTTCAAAGCAATATTTTATATCTTAAAAGGAGAACTAATATGAAAATAGGTGTTTTGGCCGGAACCCCGATAGATACACAAATGGGCATTGATTATGTTGTCAGTAAGGGTTATGAGGCCATAGGTATAGCGTGCAGTCAAAATGCTAAAGAACAAAATGAAATGCAAATTCTTCATAAAGAAGAGCTATTAAACATTGCAATTGATGCGTGCAACAAAATGATAGATATGGGTGCTGATGGCATTTATATTTATTGTAATTCTCTTTCTGGTGCTATTGACATTGATAAACTTAAATCAAGTATCAGTGTATGTGCTGTCACACCATTGGATATATACAAAATGTGTGCAAAAAAATATGAGCAACTTGCTGTAATTGCTGCAAATTGTCAAAGCTTATTTTCCATAGAACAATCAATTCTTAGTGAAAATCCAGATTGTATGATATTTGGCATTGCTCTTCTGCCTTTGGTTGTAGAAATTGAAGCAACAACCCCACCAGAAGTCATTTATGAAAAATTCAAGATAAAAGGTCTTACAGACAGTCTTTCCAGTATAGGTTGTCAGGCTCTTATTCTTGGTTGCACTCATTTTCCATATCTTGAAAAAGAAATTTCACAGGGTGTAAATGTTCCTGTTATAAACCCAAGTGATAAGATGCTTGAATATCTTGTATCTAAAAACTTGTGATACTTGTTATATTTTATAAAAATTCAAACAAAGTCTTATTAGAGGTATATATAATGACATTTTCTCAGCTAAACTACATTTTGGAAGTTTCACGATGTGGTTCTATAAACAAAGCTGCAAATAAACTTTTTGTTTCACAATCCAGCCTTTCCAATTCCATACATGAATTGGAAAAAGAACTTGATATAACAATTTTTATAAGGAGTACTAAGGGTATTGAACTTACTACTGAGGGCAGTGAGTTTTTAAGCTACATAAGGCCTTTGATTGAACAGCAAAAGAAAATCAAAGACCTTTATGCTCAAAAGAACAGAAAACCTTGTTTAAGATTAAATATTTCTACACAGAGGTATCCTTTTGCCGTTAAAGCATTTACAGACCTTATAAATTCTTCTGACCACCCTAAATTTGAGGTTCGCATAAAAGAAACTGGTCTATATCAAATTATTGAAGATGTTTATGATAATGACTGCTCTATTGGTGTTATATTTATTTCTCGTGAAAGCGAAAAATTTATAGAAAAAACCTTAGAATCCAAAAAACTTACATTTACGCACCTCAAATCAATAAATCCAAAAATATATCTTAGAAAAGGACATCCTCTTGCAAATAAAGAAATAATTCATTTCTATCAGCTTGTTGATTATCCTTATGTAGTTTTTGACCACGGTCAAGGAAAAAGCTTGTATTATACCGAAGAAGTTAATCTTGCTGGATTTACAATTCCAGAGAAACTGATTTTTGTACACGATAGAGCAAGTATGTATAACATTGTAAGACATACTGATGCATTTTCTATTGGTAGCGGTATTTTATCTGACGGATATTGCGATGATGAAGTTGTTTGTGTGCCTGTTGAGTGTAATACAAATGATGTTATGAAACTTGGTTGGATTAAACAAGTAAATCATACTTTGACAAAAGAAGAAAAAATGTATATTGAATTTTTGGAACAAAGTCTTAAAGAAATATAGTCATTCTATTTTGTTATCAAAAATAATAATTTATTTTAATATACTTATGCTGTATATTATTGAAAAGACGAAATTTTTCACTACATTATGACAAAAAATAGATAATTATTACATAATGTTGCATTGTTTTTGTAATAAAATACCTGGTTGTAATTTATATATTTACTGTTTATATTATTTTATAGTATAATAATCACTGAATTATTACGAAATAGTTTTAACTAATTACTTTAACTTTCAGGAGGACAAACATGAACCAGAATATTGAATGGTTTAAACAAGCTAAATATGGCATGATGATTCACTGGGGTCTTTATTCTTTGCTTGCTGGTGAACACAATGGTGAAGATGCTGGTGTTTATGCTGAATGGATTCAATCTAAATTCCAAATTCCAAATGCTGAGTACGAAAAACTTGCAACAGCTTTTAACCCTGTATACTTTGATGCAGATAAAATTGTTGAATTTGCAAAAGAATGTGGTATGAAATACCTTGTTGTTACAACAAAACACCACGATGGTTTTGCAATGTTCCACACAAAAGTTGATAAATACAATGTTGTTGATGCAACACCATTTGGCAGAGATGTTATCGGTGAACTTGCTGACGCTTGTAGAAGACACGACCTTAAATTCGGTATCTACTACTCTCAAGACCTTGACTGGCATGAACAGCATGGTGGCGGATACCTTTCAAACCACATTGAGACAGCTGGTACAACATGGGATAACAGCTGGGACTTCACTGGCGAAAAAGATTTCTCTATCTGCTTTGAAAACAAAATCATTCCTCAAATCAGAGAAATTATGTCAAACTATGGTGAAATTTGCACAGCATGGTTTGATATGCCAATGACTCTTACACAAGAACAAAGCCAGAAAATTTACGATACTGTTAAAGAATTGCAGCCAAACTGTCTTATGAACAGCCGTTTGGGCAATGGTATGTATGACTATGTTTCACTTGGTGACAATGAAATTCCAGAAACATTGGATATTCCAGATGAAGTTGACTACAACTCTGTTGATGGTCTTAAACCTTCTCCAAATGGTCTTTATGAAACAGCAGCTACAATGAACAAAACATGGGGCTTCTCATACCGTGACCAAAACTGGAAACCAGCTGAACAAATTTACAGCTTCAAAAAACATCTTAACAGTCTTGGTATCAATTACCTTCTCAACATTGGTCTTGATGGGCTTGGTAGAATTCCTCTTCCATCATACAAAATTCTTAAAGAAGTTGTTGAAATGGAAAAAAACGATAAATAATCGTATAATACTTATAAAACAAAACCCTTACGGTGAAAATTTCATCATAAGGGTTTTTAATTTTTGATATTTTTATAAAAGTAAATCAATATTTATCTTATATCTCTTATAGTATAGAATATTATTAAATTATTTAATATACATGTTTATACTTCACTATTTTCACATGTTTATCAGTTGTGAAATTATATTGTACGTAAATATAATTTTATTAAATTTTGCACTCAATAACTTAATTTTACTAATAAACTTATCTAAAAATTAAACTAAATTTCTCTTATCTACTAATAATATTATTTCTGTTTATCAATATCATGCAAAAATTCGCTTGTCAATTTTGTATACTCTTCTACACAAGTTAAAGTTGCCAAATGTCCGCCATCTATGCGTTCCTCCTTTGCACCTTCCATTGTCTGTATTAAGTCCTGTTGCATTTCAGCAGTAAATGCTTTATCTTGATATGGCAAAACCAATAATGCTCGACTTCATATATACAAAAAATCTTCCTTTGTTACTGGTGTAACATTTACTAAATCTACTTGTAAATTTGTAATATGAAGATCTTTTTCTTTTGTATAATCATCGTAAGTCCACTGAGCAAACTCTCTTATGTAAACTTTATCATCTTCACTACAATCTTTTGGTATTAAATGATATAAGGAAGGTTTAATCAATAAGAATTTCAAAAAATCATAAGACAAATGATTTAATGCCCATAAAACAGGTTTCAATTTCGCTGTATTGCTTTAATTAAAAACAAAAATACCGAGAAAACTTTCATAGTTCTTCTCGGTATTTATTTAATATTAAATATTATCTATGTAAGTTATTACTTAGTGATTACCACATTCATGTGCATGTTCATGTTTATGACAAACTGAACCTGTTGATTTAAGTTCGCCTTTAAGATATGTTTCAACAGCTTTTGTTGCATCACCTGTTACGCCAACAATAACTTCAATGTTTCTTTCATTGAAAATATCAACAGCGCCACCGCCCATGCCTCCTGAAATTATAACTTCTACACCCATATCACCAAGGAAGTTTGGCAAAAATCCTGGTTTATGACCTGGGTTTTGAACACTGTTTGTTGAAACTATTTTGCCATCTGCTGTTTCAAAAATTGTAAAGTTTTCACAATGACCAAAATGACCTGATACATTTTTACCATCACATGCTACTGAAATTTTCATAATATTATTTCTCCTTTTATATAATTTTTATTAAATCAACTTTATAGTATTTTGATAAACATTGTACAACGCATTTTTCATTGGACAATCTACATCTGCAATACTTTTGCCGTCATTTATAGCTTTTGATGCTAATTTATCATAAGGAATAAATCCTGTAAAATTTATATTTTTTCATAACAGAATTGTTTTATTTTTCTGCGTTCTCTGGGCTTATATCATATTTGTTTACGCATACTGCCACATTTGCACCAAATTTTTGAGCAGTCTTTATTATTCTTTGCATATCACTTATACCTGAAAGTGATGGCTCTGCAACAATAAGAACCAAGTCACAGCCACTTATAGATGCTATTACCGGACAACCAATTTCCAGAGAACCATCAATAATTACTAAACTAGCATCCAAAGCATTATAAGCCAAAGCAAATTTAACTTCTGTTACAAGTTTACCTGAATTTCCTCTGCCCATTTTAAGCTTGGCTGTTGATAAAATTTTTTTATCTTTATATAAATATAAGTTTCCTGCTACATCATCAACTAGACTTATTGCATTTTGAGGACATAAGTATTCGCAAACGCCACAACCTTCACAGCTATACTCATTTACTTTATATTTATCATCAAATTTATCAATAGCGCCAAATTTACAAAGTTCAGCACAAATACCACAAGAAACGCATTTATCTGTATCTATTAAAGCTTTTTTTGAACCAATATATTCTTTTTTCTCAGGTTCACAATTAAAATCTGACACTATATGAAGATTAGGTGCATCTACATCGCAATCAGCAAAAGCAGTTGCTTGAAAAAATCTTATAAAAGCTGCTGCTGTTGTCGTTTTTCCGGTGCCACCTTTGCCACTTAATATTAGCAGTTTTTT
>JAHHUE010000021.1 GCA_020024155.1 Oscillospiraceae bacterium
ATAATGTATTTAATATAACTTATAATTTTAAATAGTTACTACATAATATATTTACAATAATTATATAAATTTATTTTGTTATATTTATATGTAATACCCAATAGCAATTTATTTATTGCAAAATAAAAAGTCTAAGAACGAAAACCATTCTTAGACTTTTTGGTGCCGCTGACCGGACTTGAACCGGTACGGTATCGCTACCGAGGGATTTTAAGTCCCTTGTGTCTGCCTATTCCACCACAGCGGCTTATAATGTCAGCTTTGTTATAATACTATATTTATATGAATTTGTCAAGTGTTTATACTATATAATATTTTAAAATTTATAAAAATCCTAATTCTGAGAAATCAGAATTAGGATTTTATATATTTACATCTTATTAAATCAAATTATAAATAAGTTTATATGTGTTTTCAAGTCCTTTTATATGGCTTCTTTCATAGCCATGTGATGCATATACACCAGGGCCAATAAGTCCATGACGAACATTATGTCCAGCTTTAAGGCTTGCCTCAACATCAGAACCATACATTGGGTAAACATCAACTGCGTAATCAAGATTATTATTTTTTGCAATTTCAATCATCTGAGTTGTAAGTTCATAGTTGTATGGGCCACCAGAGTCTTTTGCACAGATAGAAACCATTGTTTCATCACATTCAAGACCTGTACCAACACAACCCATATCAACACTAATCATATCCAAAACATCACTAGGAATACCTGCTGCTCCACCATGACCAACTTCTTCATAAACTGTAAAATTGATATACACTTTTCTTGAAAGTTTTAATTCTCCACAACTTACTGCTTTTGCAATAGCAAGTAATACTGCCGCAGAAGCTTTATCGTCAAGAAAACGGCTTTTAATAAATCCTTTTTCTGTTATTGTAAGTCTTGGATTAACAGCTATAAAGTCACCATTTGAGATACCCAGTTTTTTTGTATCATTTGAGTTTTTTACAATTTCATCCAAAAGCACTTCCAAGTTGCCATCAAATGTTCTTTCTGCATTAACATTTTTGTTTACATGGCTTGATGCATTTTCAATTTGGAATGTACCTTCATATTTACCATTAAATCTTGTAATAACTGTAACTGTTTCTGTTTCAACATTATTTGGATTAAGGCCACCCAATGGAGAAACCATTAAAGCACCATTGCTTTTTATTATTCTAACCATTGCTCCAAGTGTATCCACATGACTAGCAAGCATTATTGGATTTTCTTCTCCACCAAGACAGCAAACCACTCCACCTTTATTGATTGTGTATGGTTCAAAACCAAGTTCTTTTAAAGTGTCAAGCAAGTATTTCTGAACTTCCGCAGTGTAGCCTGTTGGGCTTGGAATTGCCATAAGATTTTTAAGCTGTTCAAGCATATAATCTTTAATTTGTGTGTTCATAAAAGTATCCTCTTTCCTATAATAAAACAGGAATTACCAAAAATAGATAATTCCTGTAAAAATAACAAATGTTTATTTCACTGGTGCTTCAACTTTCATAGCACTATCTCTTATTGCAACGAGTGCATAACTTTTACCTTGTTTTTGGAAAATATAATCCACATATTTTGAAATTGAGCCGTCAGATACATCACTCCATGAGTTTGCAGGAGATATATAACCAACAGTGACAATTTTGTCCTTACCTTTTTTAGTAATTTTTTCAACCTTAGGTGTAAAGCCCATTGGAAAACTGGTTTGTGGTATTGCATAAGCTTGTTTTTCTTGATTATATTCAAACTCAACTTCCTGGTCTAAGAATGTTCTATGGTCTAATGTGTGCTGAGTACCAAATACTTTGGTAAAATATTTATCAACCTCTAATGATGGAAGATATGTTTGCCCAAAATCATTTTTTTCAAATTTTTCCATATCCTCATTCATAACAGCTGCCCAAATACTGCTTGCCAATATCAAGTCTTTGTCTGCCTGGTCAAAAGTTTCAAAAGGCAATGGGTCACTAACAACAAGTGTTGTAAGAAGCTTTTCATATTCTTCTTTTTCTTTTGTGTTATCAAACAATTTCGCAGTTGTGTTTACGCCTGTCATAATTATTGATATTACACCAACAACCATAAGAAAAACCATAACTGCACCAATTATGATACGGCGTCTATGTTTTTTCTTAATTTTATTGTTTAATATAATATTTTCAATATCATCAATATCTTTGATACTGTTTTCTTTTTCACTACTTATTTCTTTTGAAGAAATTGCTTTTTCACTATCTTTCATAGTATTTTCTTTTTTATCTTCTGTATTGTTCTCTGTGATATTTTCAACACTTTCATTAACAGATTCTTCTGTATTTATTATATTAGATTCTACATCTATTTTTTTCTTTTTAGCCATATAAAAATCCTTTTTATTTTATATAAGATTAAATACAATTTATATTGTATTTTAATATTATATCATAAAAAATATAATAAATCAAAAATTTTTTTTGAATAAATAATAAACAAAAAGGTGGGAAATTCCCACCTTTTTAATTAACTATATTATTCTTGTTGTGCTTTTTTTGCCGCCATATCTGCCAAAGCATCTTTTCTTGAAAGGTTAATTCTGTTTTGGTCATCAATTTCTGTTACTTTAACGATAATTTCGTCACCAACATTAACAACATCTTCTACCTTTTCAACTCTCTTTTCATCAAGTTTAGAGATATGAACTAAACCTTCTTTACCTGGGGCAATTTCAACAAATGCACCAAAGTTCATAAGTCTTGTAACAACACCTTTATAAATTGCACCAACTTCTGGGTCAAACACAATAGTATTGATTACACCAAGAGCTTGGTTGATTTTTTCCGAATCAACACCACTTACGTAAACGCTACCATCTTCTTCTATGTCGATTGTAACTTCACATTCAGCACAGATTTTCTGGATAACTTTACCACCCTTACCAATAACATCTTTAATTTTTTCAGGGTCAATTTTAATGCTCTTCATTTTTGGAGCATATTTTGAAAGTTCTTCTCTTGGAGCTGGAAGAACTGGAAGCATAATGTCATCAAGAATATGAATTCTTGCTTTACGGCATTTTTCAAATGCTTCTTCGATAATTTCGTATGTCAAACCATCAACTTTAATATCAACCTGAATAGCTGTAATACCGTTGTGTGTACCACCAACTTTAAAGTCCATATCTCCAAAGAAATCTTCAAGACCTTGGATGTCAAGCATTGTCATCCATCTTTCGCCTTCTGTGATAAGACCAACAGAAATGCCTGCAACTGGACTTTTAATTGGAACACCTGCATCCATCAATGCAAGAGTTGAGCCACAGATAGAAGCCTGACTTGTGGAACCATTTGAAGAAAGAATTTCAGAAACGAGTCTGATTGTATATGGAAATTCTTCTTGGCTTGGCAATACTGGAACAAGTGCTCTTTCTGCCAAAGCACCGTGACCAATCTCTCTTCTGCCTGGTGAACGGAGAGGTCTTGCTTCGCCAACAGAGTATGGTGGGAAGTTGTACTGGTGCATATATTTCTTTTCATATACATCCTGCAATCCATCAATAAGCTGTGCATCTTTTGAAGAACCGAGTGTTGCAACAGTAAGAACCTGTGTCTGTCCACGAGTAAACATACCACTGCCGTGAACTCTTGGCAAGAGTCCAACTTCTGCTGAAAGTGGACGAATTTCATTGATACCACGACCGTCAACACGTTTACCTTCATCTAAGAGCCAACGACGAACGATAAATTTCTGTAATTTATACATACATTCATCAATCATTGCTTCTTGTTCTGGGTACATTTCGTCAAATTTTTCGTGTACTTCTGTATAGATTGGGTTAAGTCTTGCTTCACGAACATTTTTATCATCTGTATCAAGAGCAGTTTTAACTTTATCAATAGCAAATTCTTTAATTGCTTCAAACATATCGTGGTCAACTTCAATATGCTGGAATTCATATTTTGGTTTGCCTATTTCAGCAACAATTTCATCTACAAAAGAGATGAATTTTTTGATTTCTTCGTGGCCAACTTTGATAGCTTCAAGCATTTTATCTTCTGGAACTTCTGCTGCACCAGCTTCAATCATAACAACTTTTTCTTTGCTGCAAACGAGAGTGAGGTCAAGTTTATTGTTTTTTCTCTGTTCTTCGCTTGGCATAAGAACAATTTGGTCATCAACAAGACCAACAGAAACACCACCGATTGGCCCATTAAATGGAACATCAGAAATACATGTTGCAATAATAGCAGCAAGCATACCTGTAATTTCTGGGTCGCAGTCTGGCTCAACGCTCATAACTGTCATAACGATAGAAACATCATTACGCATATCTTTTGGAAAAAGTGGACGCATTGGTCTATCTACAACACGGGAAGAAAGAATTGCACTTTCACCTGGACGGCCTTCTCTTCTAAGGAAAGAGCCTGGAATACGGCCAACTGCGTAGATTTTTTCTTCAAAGTCTACTGATAAAGGGAAAAAGTCAATACCTTCTCTTGGTTTTGCGCTCATAGTTACATTTGCAAGAACAACTGTATCGCCATATCTTACAAGACATGAACCGTTTGAAAGAGCACACATTTTACCTGTTTCAACAACAAGTTTTCTGCCTGCAAAAGTAGTTTCAAAAACTCTAAAACTCATTTTTTTAAATTCCTCCTATTTATGCAGAACAGGAAAAAATTATTTTTTTAGCAATGAATTCAACCTTTAATAGTTATTTTAAAAGCTCAATTTACTGCTAAATTATAATAACTGTTCCCTGTTCTCTTTTGGTTGTTTAATAAGACTTAAAGGCAGATGTTTCCATCTGCCTTAATCTTTTAAAATTATTTACGGAGACCCAATTTAGCAACGATTGCACGGTATCTTTCGATATCTGTTTTCTGCAAGTATGCCAAAAGGTTTCTACGACGACCAACCATTTTAAAGAGACCACGACGAGAATGGTGGTCCTGTTTATTAGTTTTAAGGTGCTCTGTCAAGTGATTGATTCTTGCTGTAAGAAGAGCAATCTGTACTTCAGGAGAACCTGTGTCGCCTTCGTGTGTTTGGTTTGCCAAAATAATTTCTTGTTTGTTCATAGTTAAATTCACCTTTCGTTTATTTGCCTTATAACTCAGTTTAAGGTTGGTGAATGCCTTTTAAAGCTATATCCCTAAACCGATTTATAGGTCACCATAAAATTATATCATCTATTTTATATTTTGTAAATAGATAAATTATATTTATTATCCATAAAAATACTGCTAATAGTGATAACAATACCTAAGATAGCATATGTAAATCAATAGTTTTCTGATTGTTTCAATACATCTCTTATCATATCTGCAAGTTGCTGAACTGTATCAAATTTTTTTATTGGATATAAATATTTGAAAAATTCAATTTTAATTCTTTTTCCATATAAATCTCCGTCATATTTTGATATTGTAGTTTCACAACTTATATTTTCACCATTTACTGTTGGGCGTTTGCCAAATCCTGTTGCTGACGGATATTTCTCATCACCAATAGTTGTTTTTGTTATATATACACCCTCTTTTGGAGTACACATAAAATCCGGATAAATTTGATTTATTGTAGGTGTTCCAATTCTGCTGCCAATTTTTTTACCATGCACAACTTCAAAATCTATACAATAATTTCTACCTAAAAATTTATTAGCTTTTTCAATTTCTCCGTTAGTCAAGGCATTTCGTATTTCTGTACTGCTTACAGTAACGCCATCAATTGTAACAGTTGGAACTATAAAAACTTCGATATTTTTTTCTTTGCAAAGTTCTTTAAGAACTTGTACATTACCTGCACGATTTTTTCCAAAACAGAAGTTTTCTCCACAAAAAACTGCCTTTGCTCCCATTGATTCTATAAGAATTTTATTTACAAATTCTTCTGGAGTAAGACCTGCAAAAACTAAGAAGTCTGGCGAATAAAATAAATCTATTCCCATATTCTTCATAATTTCAACTTTTTGACATATAGACATTATGTCTTTTCCTTTATGTCCAAGTTTTACATTTTTTGTAAAAGTGAATATACCTTTATCCAAATTATTTTTTTCTGCATAATCAATCATTTGATTGATAAGGAATTGATGACCTATGTGAACACCATCAAAATATCCCATTGCCACAGCAGTATTTCTGTTGTTTTGCCAATTTATCTGGTAAACTTCCTGCATTTAATTCTCCTTATCAATAAAAAGTTTTACCACACTCATTTTTTTATCTGTAACATTTGCCACAGCATAAAATTTGTCTTGATAGTAAACACGATAATCTCCGTCTGGTTTTGAGATACGGCTTCTTGCACCATTCATTATTCTTACAGCAAGTTCTTCTGTTAAATCTATTCTGTCAAGGTGCATAAATACTGTATCAACATCTGTGATAAGTTCATCAATTCTATCTTCATCTCTTGCTTTTTGCAAATCTTCAAGAGTAATTGTATCTTCAAGACTATAACCACAAGCTTTTGTGCGTGTAAGACTTGTGAGAACTGCACCACAACCGAGATTTTCTCCTATATCTTCTACGAGAGTACGAATATAAGTGCCTTCTCCACATAAAACACGAATGGTATATGTATTTTCATCTTCATTGTGGTCTAACATTTCAAGCTCTTTTATAATAGCTGTACGCTGTTTTCTTTCAACAGTAACACCTTGACGAGCCAACTTATACAAAGGCTGTCCATTTACTTTTACTGCTGAGTACATCGGTGGATACTGCTTGATTTCACCCTTGAAATTTTCCATTTCAGCAAGAACTTTTTCTTTATTTGCAGACACCGGACGCTGATTTATAATTTCACCGGTTATATCTCCTGTATCAGTATTTAAACCAAGTTTAAACACTGCAATATATTCTTTATCCTTAATTATCTGCATATCAACAGCTTTAGTTGCTCTGCCTATAAAAATAGGCAGAACACCTGTTGCCATTGGGTCAAGAGTGCCAGAGTGTCCAAGCTTTCTTGTACCCATTATTCCTCTTGCTTTTGCTATAACATCAAAACTAGTCCAGTCTGATGGTTTATTTAATATAAGAATACCACATCGTTCTATTTGCATAGAGCTGTCTCTACCTCTCTGAGTATTGCTTTTTTAACACATTCAAGACTGCCCATAACTTCGCAACCAGCAGCACGAGTATGTCCGCCGCCACCAAAACCTTCTGCAATTTCACAAGCATTTATATTTTCACTTGTTCTAATAGAAATTTTAAAAGAGCTGTCAGTAAGTTGTCTTATTGTTAAACCAACATCAACGCCTTCTATTGCTCTTGGCATTGCTGAAATTCCTTCTATATCACTTGGCTGAGCCTGAATTTCATCAAGAATTTCTTTTGTAAGAACAACAACTGCACATCTGTCATTGCAGAAGAACTCCAAAGTGTTAAGGGCATATTTTTCAAGCATAATATTCTTGCGTGATTTTGACATAAAAAATCTATTTGCAATAAATGTATGGTCTGCACCTGCATCAATAAGTTTTGCGCCTGCAATATGTGTTGCTGATGATGTTGCAGAATATTTAAAACAACCTGTATCAGTCATAATACCTGTATAAAGACAATTTGCAATATCTTTATCAAGCTCAACACCCATATTTTCAATAATTTCAAGCATAAGCTGTGCTGTTGCAGGAAGTGAACCGTCACAGCAAGTCATTTTTGCATAACTTGTATTTGACGGATGATGGTCTATGCACAAATCCACATTATCATTATATGGTGCAGTTTTTTCTCCAAGAAGATGTGCAGAAGCAACATCAACGGAAACGATAGCTTCTGGAATAAATTGATTTCTGTAAAGTTCAAGTTTTAAATAATCGTATTTATCCGGAATTCTATCTTGACATAAAATAGCACAGCATTTACCAAGTTTTTTAAGTGCATACATCAAACCACCAGCAGAACCAATTGTATCTCCGTCTGGATTTTTATGGCAAAGCAAAAGAATATTATCAGATTGGGATAAAAATTCACTTGCTTGTTTTGTGCTGATACTATTATTTATCATCATTGTTAATGTTCCTTATAATATCATTTATTCTCTGTGCATAAGCTGCACCGTCATCTTTAACAAAGTTAAATTCTGGGCTGCGTTTTATGTGTAAGCGTTTTGATAATTCGCCTCTGATAAATCCCTGACTTTTATTGAGAACTTTTATTGCTTCTTTGCATTGTTCTTCTCCATCAAGAACGCTGATATAAACCTTTGCATTTGTAAGGTCCGGAGCTGTTTCAACTCTCATAACAGTGAGAAAACACTGCAAACGAGGGTCTTTCATCTGGGAGATAATAGAAATTATCTCCCTTTTAATATCTTCATTTAATCTTTCACTTCTTGTAGAAGCCATAGTAACTTACCTCCTATAAGAATTAGTCACGATATTCTTCCATAATAAATGATTCAAAAATATCGCCTTCTTTGATATCGTTGAATTTTTCAAGGCCAATACCACATTCGTATCCTGCCATAACTTCTCTTTGGTCATCTTTAAAGCGTTTAAGTGACAAAATTTCGTCTTCAGCAATAACAATACCGTCACGAACAACGCGTATTTTTGCGTGACGAGCAACTTTACCTTCTTTTACATAACAACCTGCAACTGTACCAGCAGATGAAAGTTTGTAAACAGCTCTAACCTCAGCAAAACCAAGTTCAACTTCTCTGAATTTAGGAGCAAGCATACCTTTCATAGCAGCTTTAACATCTTCAAGAGCATCATAGATAACACGATACATTCTCATTTCAACTTGGTCGTGTTCTGCATCTTGTTTTGCAACTGGGTCTGGTCTTACGTTAAATCCGATAATAATAGCATTTGAAGCAGATGCAAGCATAACATCACTTTTTGAAATTGCACCAACTGCTGCATGGATAACTTTAACACGAACTTCTGCGTTTGAAAGTTTTTCAAGTGATTGCTTAACAGCTTCTGCTGAACCTTGAACGTCAGCTTTAACGATAATTGGCAACTCTTTCATTTCGCCTTGAGCAATTTGGCTAAATAAGTTATCAAGTGTAACTTTCTGATAGCTGTTAAAGCGTTCTTCTTTAATTGCCTGTGTGCGTTTTTCAGCAAGTTCTCTTGCAAGTTTTTCATCTTCAACTGCATCAAAGAGGTCGCCTGCTGATGGAACTTCTGTAAGACCTGTGATTTCAACAGGAGTTGACGGACCTGCTGTTTCAATTCTTTCGCCTTTGTCGTTTGTCATAACTCTTACACGACCAACTGATGTACCTGCAATAAGAACATCACCTTTGTGAAGTGTACCGTTTTGAACAAGAATTGTTGCAACTGGGCCAAGACCCTTATCAAGTCTTGCTTCAATAACAGCACCTTTTGCACGACGGTTTGGATTTGCTTTAAATTCGCTTACTTCACTTGTAAGGTTAACCATTTCAAGCAAATCATCAAGACCTGTGCCCATTTTTGCTGAGATAGGAACACAGATTGTTTCGCCACCCCATTCTTCTGGAACAAGACCATATTCTGTAAGTTCTTGTTTAACTTTATCTGGGTTTGCTGTTGGTTTATCAATTTTGTTGATAGCAACAATAATTGGAATATTTGCTGCTTTTGCGTGGTTGATAGATTCAATTGTCTGTGGCATTATGCCGTCATCAGCTGCAACAACAAGAATTGCAATGTCTGTTACCATTGCACCACGCTGACGCATTGATGTGAAAG
The DNA here is from genome assembly GCA_020024155.1 of Oscillospiraceae bacterium. GTDB lineage: Bacteria > Bacillota > Clostridia > Oscillospirales > Ruminococcaceae > RGIG3102. Next base: position 9,678 of record JAHHUE010000021.1, read on the forward strand.
CTTCGTGGCCTGGTGTGTCAAGGAACGTAAGTGTTTTACCACTTGCAACAACTTGATATGCACCGATATGCTGAGTGATACCACCTGCTTCACCACTTGTTACATTTGTTTTTCTGATAGCGTCAAGAAGACTTGTTTTACCATGGTCAACGTGACCCATAACAACAACAACCGGTGGGCGTTCTTCTGTGTTTTCTTCTGTATCTTCAACTTCTTCAAAAAGTCTTTCTTCAATTGTAACAACAACTTCTTTTTCTACTTTTGCACCAAGTTCTTCTGCAACAATAGAAGCTGTATCAAAGTCGATAACCTGGCTGATAGAAGCCATAACACCAAGCATCATAAGGCGTTTAATAACTTCGCTTGCTGTAACTTTAAGTCTTGTTGCAAGTTCGCCAACTGTGATTTCTTCTGGAATCTGAACTTTAAGCTGAGCTTTTCTTGCTTTTTCAAGATGAAGTCTTTCAAGGCGTTCTGCTTCTGTTTCTTGTTTTTTCTTTGCAAATGGATTTTGTTTGTTGTTTTTACCATTTTTATTGAATTTCTGTTTACCGCCTATATTAGCGTTTTTACGCTGACCACCACCAAATGATTTTGTTTTTGCAAGTTCATCGTATTTTTCGTTAAACTTATCCATATTTACATTTGTTTGGCGTGTATCAACAGTAACAGTAACTCTTTCTTGTTTTTGAACCGGCTCAGTTTTTTCGTGTTTTTTAGGCTGTGGTCTTTCAACTATTGTACCGTCAGCACGCTTGAGAGGTTCATTACTGTTGTTTTTGTTTTCTGTTTTTGGCTGTTGAACAGGTTTTTTATCCTGTTTTGCCTGTTGTGGTTTTTTATTTTGTTTTGGTTGTGCAGTTTTTTTATCCTGCTGTGGTTTTTTGTTTTCCACTGGTTTTGATTCCTCTTTAACTTCTTCTTTTTTGTTTAAATAATTTGCAAAATCATCTGTTTTTGCTTGTTTTGTATAGTGTTCAAATGCGATATTGCATTGTTGTTCTGTGAGTATTGTACCTTTTTTAATTTCTGTACCCAAAAGTTCTGAAAGCTCCTGCAAAGCAGTTTTTGAATTTAGGTCAAAATCTGTAATAAGGTTGCTTGCTTTATATTTAATTACCATCAATTACTCTCCTTTTCACTGTTTATTGCATTTTTGCAAAGTATAGCAATATTATCATCTATAACTGCAAAAACACCTGTAAGCTTGTTTGTAATTTGAGAAACTTCAAACTGTGTAAGAGGAATAACATTAACTTCAATTATGCCTTGACAAAACTGTTCAACTCTTTTTAGAGTTTTTTCACTTGTATCACTTGTAACACAAACCATTTTTACAGTTTTATCTGCAACACCTTGTTTTACGGGGTCAAAACCGTAAATAAGTTTCCCTGATTTTTTTGCAAGTGAAATTGCAAAGAGAATTTTATTCATCTTTCGCTATCTCCTGCATCAATTTATCGTATATTTCATCGGATATTCGGCATTCAAAACTTCTTTCAAGTCTGCCAGCTTTTCTTGCCTTTTTAAGACATTCTACATTATTACAAATGTATGCGCCACGACCGTTTTTCTTGCCAGTCATATCTACACTGATTTCACATTCAGAAGTTTTTACAACACGAATAAGTTCCTTTTTGTTTTTTGAAACGCCACAACCGACACATTTTCTTTGAGGAATTTTTCTTATAGCCATATTGTAATCCTCTTTTCTTTATTATTCACCAAAGTATCCGCTTTCTGGGTGGATATCTATATTATAGCCTGTAAGTCTTGCAGCAAGACGAGCATTTTGACCTTTGTTGCCAATTGCAAGAGAAAGTTGTTCATCTGGAACACAAACTTTACATGATTTTGGATTATCTGAAAGAATTTCCACACTTGATACTGTTGATGGTGAAAGTGCTGCTGAAATAAATTCTGCTGGGTCTTCACTGTATTTTACAATATCAATTTTTTCTCCACCAATACCTGCAATAATGTTGTCAATTCTTGCTCTTTTTGCACCTATACATGCACCAATTGCATCAACATTTTCATCTTTTGAACAAACAGCAATTTTTGTTCTTGCACCGGCTTCACGGCTGATTGCTTTGATTTCTACTGTACCGTCAAAAATTTCCGGAACTTCAAGTTCAAACATTCTTTTTACAAAGCCTGGATGTGTACGGCTGAGCATAATTCTTGGGCCTTTTTCGCCTGAAACAACATCAACAACAAACACTTTTACATGGTCGCCTGGTTTAAATTCTTCACCTGGTATCTGTTCATCTCTAGGAAGAATAAATTCATTGTTGCCAACTTGAAGAACTAAAGCCTGACTTTTTGCATTTTGACGAAGTACGATACCTGTAACAATTTCTTGTGTTTTGTTTTGCATATCTTCAAAAAGCTGTGCTTTTTCTGCTTCTTTGATACCTTGCTTAATAACATTTTTTGCAGCACCAATTGCGATATAACCAAAATCTTTTGTTTTAAGAGGAAGAGCAATTTGTCCACCAAGTTTTGACCTTGATTTAAGTTTTCTTGCCTCGTCAAGAGAAATTTCTGTATCTGGGTCTTCAACATCTTCAACAATTGTTTTTACAATGTAAACTGCAAATTTTTGTTTTTCTGCATCGATAAGAACTGTAACATTGCCTTCAATACCCAAATCTTTTTCAACTGCAACTTCCATTGCTTTTGTGATTTTTTCAAGCAAAACTTCTTTTTTTATACCTTTTTCTTTTTCGATAATATCTAATGCCTCAAAAAATTCTTTATTCATTTTTCTCTAATTCCTCCTAAAATAAATCTTCATCATCGCAAAGTTTGATGAATGATGTGTCTTTTACATTTACATTGTGAGAGCCGTTTTCATTGCTGAGTGTAACAACACCATCTGAATAACCTTCAATTGTGCCTTTAATTTCTCTTACACCATCAATTGGTCTTATAAGTTTTGCCAAAGCTATCTGTCCTTTTTTTGCTTCAAAATGGAAATCCTTTGTAAGCTTTCTTCCAAGACCTGCGGAAGAAACTTCAAAATAATAAGCTTGGTTTATTGGGTCAGCCTCGTCAATCATAGGGTCAACTGTTCTTGAAAGTTTTTCACAGTCTTCAATGAACACTCCACCTTCTTTATCAATGAAAATTCTGAGATACCAATCTGGACCTTCTTTTTCAAAACGAACATCCCAAAGTATCAATCCCATTTCGTCACAAACAGGTTTTACAATTTCTTCAACTATATCTATTGCTTTTTTTCCTTTTGCCAAAACACCTTGCCCCCTTATTTTATTTTTCTAAAAACAAGAGAGTGGGTTACCCCACTCTCCTTTTTACTAAATAATTACAATAATAATATAACATACTCATTTTAAAATTGCAACTGTTTTAAAAAATTTTATACACAATTTATATACATAGTATAGTTTATTTTAGAAAACCCATTCTCCAGCTGCAAAAATCTGCACTTCTTCGCCACTTTCTGTAATACCTGTAATATTCATATCTTCGCTACCAATCATTACATCTTCATGAATTACAGATATATTAACACCTTTTTGTGCAAGCTGTTCTTCATTCATTTGTGCACCACCTACAACTGTATCTGGATATGCTGCACCAAAAGCAATATGACAAGATGCGTTTTCGTCAAACAATGTGTTATAGAACAATACATTTTCTTTATTTATTGGGCTTGATGCAGGCACAAATGCGATTTCTCCAATACTTCTTGAACCTTTATCGCTATCAAGTAACTGTGCCAAAAGTTCTTTACCTTCTTTTGCATCAAAGTCAACAACTTTACCATCTTTAAATGTCACAACAAAATCTTTAATAAGATTTCCGTTAAAAACATAAGGTTTTGTACCATATACAATACCGTTTACGTTATCTTTATGTGGGGCTGTAAAAATTTCTTCTGTTGGCATATTTGCAATAAATTCAATACCAGCTTTTGTAAATTCTCTACCACCAGAAGTAACATCTTTTCCGCCACCCCATACACAGTCCTCTGCAAGTCCAACATGTAAATCTGTTCCGTTTTTGCTTGTAAGATGAACTTCTTTAAGTTTAAGGCTATTAAGGTGATTTCGACGAGCAATCTGCTTGTCTGTATAGTTTTTCCAGTTTTCAGCTGGGTCACCGTCAAGACGGCTTACTTTAAAAATAGTATACCAAAGTTTTTCCACTGCATCTTCATCATTTAATTCTGGAAAAACCTTTTTAGCCCATGCCACAGAAGGAACTGCCACTATGCACCATTGTATACGGCTATTCATAGTGTAATCTCTTTGGTCTTTCAATGCACTGGAAATTGCTTTTTGTGCAGCATCAATTTTTGCTGTATCAAGACCTTTGTAAATTTCTGGGTCACGGCTTGATATACTCAATATTGCCGCTGTTCCTTCTGTTTTTATATAGTCTGTTACCATTGAAATTTGATATGGCTTTATATCACAAAGAACCTCTTTGCTTGTTTTATCCATTTTAATACGACTCAATTTTTCGTCGTTATAAAATACAACAACTTCTTTTGCACCACATTCATAAGCAACTTCTGCACATTCTCTTGCAAACTCAGCAGCATGTATAGGGCTGTTTATAATCAAAGTTTGATTTTTTTGAATGTTTATTCCTGTTTTTACTGCCATTTCAGCATATTTTCTTAACATTTCTTTTTCCATACGAAACCTCCATACGATAAAAATATGTATAATTATATATGAGATATTAGTTATAATACCATACATATATTGTAAAATCAAAGAAATTAGAGTTGACTAAAAAAATTTTTAAGTTAAAATAAGATTTGACTAACAAATATATTTAACAGGAGAATTATTATGAAAGCAAGAGTACCAAAACATAGAGAATTTATTATCCAGTTTGATGATGAATACGAAAAACAAGATGAATGCTGGGGCAAACTTCAAGAAATTATGGATGAATACAAAAAACAAGGTAAATCTGTTTACACAAAAACTTTTATAGAAGATAATGAAGAAAAAGTTAAAGCTTTGCAGGCTGAATACGAATTCACTTATACAATTGAAGAAAAATAATTTATTAAAAATGACAGTTTTATCTAGCTGTCATTTTTATTTTTGACAGTGTCACCAAAATTTATTTTGCATATAATAAATTAGATTGATTTTTAATCAATTTAGTAGTATCATATTCACATCAAACAAATGAATTGAATATCCCTTAGAAGGTTTTAGGAAAGTGGCTTTGTGCCTGCCGAAGGAGTAACACTCTCAGGAGCATTTTTGTAAGGACTGAAACCCGAGGGGACTCTGGAGAATCTCATTAAAATGAGTGCCGAAGGTGCAAGGGCTTATAACCCGAATCTCTCAGGCAAAAGGACAGAGCTTTAAACATAAATATAATGTTATTGCATTGTTATTATGTTTTCTGTTGTTTCTCTGGAGCTGACAATTTGTCAGCTCTTTTTCATTTGCATATTTTATTTTTGAAAGAGGTATTATAATGGAAATGATTAACGATGTAGTAAAAATTATCAACAAAGTTTTGTGGGACTATATTCTTCTGTTTTTATTGTGTGGTACAGGCATATTTTTTTCATTTAAACTAAGGTTTGTACAAGTCAGAAAATTTGGTGAAGGTGTTAGAAGTGTTTTTTCTTGTTTTAGTCTTAAAGGTGACAAAGCAGATAAACATGGTATGAGCAGTTTTCAGGCTCTTGCAACAGCCATAGCTGCACAAGTTGGTACAGGTAATATTGCCGGTGCAGCAACTGCAATTGCATCAGGTGGTCCGGGTGCTATATTCTGGATGTGGGTTTCTGCATTCTTTGGTATGGCAACAAACTACTCCGAAGCTATTCTTAGTCAAAAATACAAACATAAAGAAGAAAACGGCACTGTTACAGGTGGTCCTGTTTACTATATAAAAGCAGCTTTTACAGGTACTTTTGGTAAAATATGTGCTGCGTTTTTCTCAATTGCAATTATTCTTGCTCTTGGCTTTATGGGCAATATGGTGCAGTCAAACTCAATAAGTACATCATTTGAAAAGGCTTTTGGTGTAAATCCATTTATAACAGGTATAATCTGCGCATTTTTTGCAGCATTTATTTTTATGGGTGGTCGAGCAAGAATTGCATCTATGACAGAAAAAATTGTACCTATTATGGCTTGTCTTTATATAATAGGTTGTCTTATTGTTCTTGGTATATGCCACGAAAGTATTATCAATTCTTTTAAACTTATATTTGTTATGGCTTTTAACCCTAAATCTGTTGTAGGTGGTATTGCAGGTGTAACTGTTAAATCAGCAATGAGATACGGTGTTGCAAGAGGTTTGTTCTCAAATGAAGCAGGTATGGGTTCAACCCCTCACGCTCACGCTCTTGCAAAAGTTAACCACCCTACTGAACAAGGTATTGTTGCAATGATAGGTGTATTTATTGATACTTTTGTTATTCTTACTTTAACTGCTCTTGTTATTATTTCCACTGGTGCATGGAACTCTGGCAATACAGGTGCAGCTTTGACACAAACTGCTTTCTGCTCTGTATTTGGTTCTTTTGGTGATATATTTATAGCAATATGTATGTTATTCTTTGCGTTTAGTACAATTATTGGTTGGTATTTCTTTGGTGAAACAAATATCAAATATCTTTTTGGCAATAAATTTGTAAAAATATATGCAGTTATTGTATGTGTGTTTATTGCATTAGGTGCAAATCTACACGTTGACCTTGTTTGGGATATGTCTGATATGTTTAACGGCCTTATGGTTTTGCCTAACCTTATAGCTCTTCTTGCTCTCAGTAATGTTGTAAAAGAAGTTAGTGAGGAAGGCGAACATATAAACAACTAAATTATATCTAAAATAAGTGGAGTATATCTTAATTGATACACTCCACTTTTTAACTTATATAAAAATTTAATTCTTGCAGAACAAATAAAAAGGTGAGCTTTTGCCCACCCTTTATTTTTTTGCACTATTTATCCAATTTTGCCAAAAAGCGTTCTACATTGATAGCAACTCTTGTGTGTTCGCCTTCTCCAATAAGCACGCCATCTTCAAATGCTTTAACTGCAAAGTCGTAAACTCTGCCTTCATGTTTAAGAAGTGTTGCTTCAACTGTAATAGTTGCACCAACTTTACTTGCTTTAATATGTGTTGTTGAAATTTTTGTGCCAACAGAGCTTTCGCCCTCAGCAAGTTCTGGGTCAATAAGGCTTTTTGCTGTATCTTCCATACAACCAATAAGTGCTGGTGTACCAAATACATCAAGAGTGCCACTTGCAAATTTTGCAGCAGTCATATCGTCTGTTACAACATAAGTTTTTGTAAAAGTTCTCATAGTAAAACCCCACTAATTTTATTTCATAACTACCTGTTCATTTTCAATATCCAGATAGATAACATCATCAGCTTTTATTTTACCATCAAAAATACCCTCTGACAAGAAATTTTCTATTGTATTGCTTATTTCTTTTCTTAGAGGTCTTGCTCCATAACTTGCACTATAACCTTTTTGAGAAATATATTTTAACAATTTATCACTGCAATTAAGTGTAATGTTTAAATTATTAAGTCTGTCTTTTAGTTGTCCAAGCATTATTTCTGTTATTTTTTCAACATTCTGTGGGGTTAAAAGTTCAAAAGTTATAATCTCATCAATTCTACCTATAAATTCTGGAGAAAAGTGTTGTTTAAGTGCCATTTGTACTTTATTATTGTTTATCTCATCTTTTGAACTGCTTTGGATTGAAAAACCTAACTCTCCACTTGCGCTGTTTATTTGTTGTGCTCCTACATTTGATGTCATTATTATAACTGCATTTTTAAAGCTTACTTGTTTTCCTCTGCTTGTTGTAATAAAACCATCATCTAATATTTGCAAAAGAATATTACATAAATCTGGATGAGCCTTTTCAATTTCGTCAAATAAAACCACACTGTATGGTCTTTTAAGAAGTTCTTTTTCTAATTTTCCAGCGTCATCGTATCCAATATATCCTGGTGGTGAACCTATAAGTTTATTTATATCATTCTTTTCACCATACTCTGAGCAGTCTATTCTTATAACTGCATTTTCATCGCCATATAAACATTTTGAAAGCACTTTACAAGTCTGAGTTTTACCAACACCGGTTGGCCCTAAAAATAAAAACGATGATATAGGTCTGTTTTTTTCTCTTAATCCTGCTCGCCATTTTTTCATAGCGTCTGCAACTGCCTTAACTGCTTTTTCTTGACCTATTATACTTGAACTAAGATTTTTCTCTAAATCTTTAAAGTCGTTTTTCTCTTGCTTTGAAAGTTGTTCCAATGGTATTTTGGTATACTCACTTATAACTTTTTCAACTATGGCTCTTGTCAAAACTGTTTTTTCTGATAATTTCGTTCTTGCACAAGCACAGTCCATTAAATCCACAGCCTTATCCGGCAAATATCTGCCTTGTATATATCTTTCAGAAAGTTTTACACAGCTTTCAACAGCTTGTGATGTAATCTGTATTTTATGATGGCTCTCATATCTCGCTCTAAGGCTGTTAAGGATATTTATTGACGCATCAATGGACGGTTCTTCTACTTGTAATTTGCAAAATCTTCTTTCTAACGCTGAATCCTTTTCTATAACTTTTCTGTATTCATCTTCCGTTGTAGCCCCTATAATTTGCACTTTTCCTCTTGCAAGTGCCGGTTTTAATATATTTGCTGCATCAATCGCACCTTCTGCTGCACCTGCCGAAGTAATTATATGAATTTCATCTATAAAAAGTATCACATTCCTATCATCGCTTACTTCTTCTATAATATCTTTTAATCTTTCTTCAAAGTCCCCACGATATTTTGTGCCTGCAAGCAACTGGGTTACATCAAGAGAATATATTTGCTTGTTCCACATTTCACAAGGTGATGTTTTCTGGGCAATCATATTTGCAACACCTTCCACAATTGCTGTTTTGCCAACACCTGCCGGACCAACTATACAAGGGTTGTTTTTTTGCCTTCTTAAAAGAATTTCAAGAATTCTGTTTATTTCTGTATCTCTTTCAACACAAGGGTCAAATGCGTTTCTTTTTGCCAGTTTTACAAGATTTTTAGAATATTTTTCAAGGGTTTTATACTCTTTTTTTACCTCGTCTTCTTTTTTGTTATTTTGAAACTGCAAAGACCCAAATTTTCTGCATATTTTCTCAACAGATTGTTTAAAAACCTGCTCATCTTTTATATACATAAGCAAAATCTGCTTTGCCATACAGTTGTCAACATTTAATATTTCAAGCAGAATATCGCTTATATCAACTGTCCATTTAAGATTATTTTGTGCTGTTATACTTGCTTTTTTCAAAACGCTTACTGCATTTACTGTTAAATCTTCGTGTGTAAGCGTACTATTAGGCCCTGTTCCAAATATGGTTGATATGGCATTGTAAAGTGATGTAAAATTTATATTTTCTTTTTCCAGTAAATCATTCACATCGCTTTTGCCTTGTGCCATAATGCCAAGTAAAATGTGTTCTGTTCCAACTGTAATGTGCCCCATTTTCTCAGCAATATCTATGCCAGCACTTATACTTCTGTTGGCACTTTCTGAAAAATTCTTGAATTTATACATTATTTACTTCCTTGATAAAATTACTATACGGCAATTGTGCCTATAATGATTATGTATCAAAGCAAAAAAAATAAGCCGATAAAAATCGGCTTACAACTGGCAATTTTTCCAAATTATTATTGATTGATAGCTTCTTCAAGAGCAATAGCAAGTTGCTCTGGACAGCTGGAAGTTTTGTTTCCGCATTTGATACCTTTAAGTTTTTCAATCGCAACTGTTGCTTCCAAACCTTTAACAAGTGATATCAAACCTTTGATGTTACCGTTGCAACCACCAACAATTTCAACATCTTTGATGATACCGTTTTCAATTTCTACTGTTGTGCTTCTTGAACAAACACCTTTGTTACTTCTTGTATATGTCATATCCTCAATCTCCTTTTTATTTTGCTTGTTGTTCATAGTATCAAAAAAATATAGTAAAATCAACATATTTGTGAGTATGTCACCAATTGACACGATATGTAAAAAAATATAAAATATTGTATACACTAAAATGAAAGGCGTTATATGCAATGAAATTCACCTATATAAAATCTGAGATAAAAGGAACCGAAGTACCACAAGTGGTTTTTGAAAACCTATTTGATGCAAGAAATAACGACCTTAAAGTTATATTATATGTTATAAAAAACGAAGTTACTGACCCGTTAAAAATAAGCAGCGACTTGAATATAAGCCATTCCGCTGCCAATTCTTCTTTATTATATTGGGCAGATAAAGGCATTATAATGTGCCAAGAAGAATTTGCAGAAAAACCTAAAAAGAAGCCGGCTCTTACAACTGAAATTATTGCAACTTTTGCAAACGACCCTGGTGTTCAAGCATTGTGCAGAAATCTTCAAGTTATTTTCGGTGGTGGACTTAGCGAAAGATATACAAACAAATTTATAGCTCTTTATATTGAAGAATCTATACCAGTGGATGTTATTTTGCAGATTTGTCAACATCATATAACTATTGGTATTGATAATCCGTCTTATATTATAAAGGTTATTCGCTCATGGCATACAAAGCTTGGGCTTTCAACTGGAAGTCAAGTTGATGAATATCTCGCTTTATGTGAAAAAAGAGCAGTTGCTTACAAACAAGTTTGCAAAATCTTTTCTATGGATTTTTCAAAGCTTAAAAGCAGCGAGAAAAAACTTATAGACTTTTGGGTTGAAAAACTTGGTATGAGTTTTGAAATGATAGAACAAAGCTATATAAGGGCTGGACACCTTGCAAGTGTACCTTATTGTAATGGTATTTTGAAAAACTGGGCGCAAAAAGGATTTAAAGTCCCATCAGACTTACAAGCTGAAATCAGCAATATTATCCAATCAAGCAGAAATATTGACACTCAAGATGATATTATTGTTAAAGGTATGAAAGATGTTCCTACATTTGATGAATAAAAAGGATATATAGAAAATGGCATTAAAAACTGAAACTATATCCGGTGCAAATGACACTTTGGCAAAACGCCGTCAGATGAACAACTCAAAAACGCTTATGCGAAAAAAAGAAGTGTTGTCTGTTATTCCGGAAATTGAAGACATAGGATATGAAATAACATCTATTGGTGCAAGCTATACTATGGCAAAACTTGCAAAAAATGATGATTATGCTAAGGAATTAAAACAGCAAATGGAAGATTTACAGCAAAAAAGAAATGATTTACTTGTACAAAATAATTTTCCTATCGATTATCTTAACCCTATTTACTCTTGCTCTATCTGTAAAGATAAAGGTTTTGTAAATGGCAAAATATGCGTATGTTTACAGCAGGAAATAATAAGACAGAGACAAAATATTCTTACAAGTCTTTCCCCTGCACCAAAAACAAGTTTTGAAGACTTTTCTTTGGATTTTTATCCAAATACCACTTATGAAAATGGAATGAATCCATATAAACAAATGGAAAAAATCTTTGGTTATTGTCAAAACTATGCAAAAAACTTTTCCAAAAAAAGAAAAAGTATGCTTATGTGTGGAAACTCTGGTCTTGGAAAAACTCATCTTTCCTGTGCCATTGCTGATGTATGTGTAAAAAACGGATTTATTGTAATGTATGCAAGCAGTCAAAGTCTGTTTAATCAAATTGAAAATAACAAGCAGGACACTCAAAGTATTCTAAGCGATATTATCAGTTGTGATTTATTTATTCTTGATGACCTTGGAACAGAATATCTTACACCTTATGGGCTTTCTGTTTTGTACAATATAATTAACACAAGAATGATAAATTCAACTCCTTGTATTTTCTCCACAAATCTTACAAGTCAGAAATCATTAACTGCAAAATATGGCGAAAAAATCACATCTCGTCTTATTGGCAGTTGTGATACTTTATACTTTATAGGCGAAGATATAAGATTTAAAAACAAATAGCAAAAATATCAGAGGTTTAAACTTCTGATATTTTTCATTTACAGGTATAGCATATGAAAAAATTTAAAAAAATTTATATAGAAATAACTAATGTATGTAATTTAAGTTGTTCTTTCTGCCCAAAACATAAGCGACAGCCTAAATCAGTGTCTGCAAAAGAATTTGAATACATTATAAAAAAGCTTTATAATCGTGGAGATAATTTTTATCTGCATCTTATGGGAGAACCAACAAGTCATAAAGAATTTGATAAAATTATTTCTATATGCAACAAATATGGTGTAAAAACAAATATAACTACAAACGGAACATTACTGCAAAAATGTGGTGACACTATCATAGATAACAATGTAAAAAGTGTAAATATATCTTTGCATAGTTTTGAGGCAAATAACCTAACTATATCTTTACAAAATTATCTTGATAATATAGTAGAATTTTGCAAAAAAGCAATTGGACACAAAACCTCTGTTGAACTTCGTTTATGGACTATGTCGTTAGAAAGTATCAATAATCCTGAAAGTCTTAATCATCAAATTGTGAAATATTTAAACGATAATATCAACCCTGATATTGATATGTTCAGCCAATTAACAGAAACTTTTTTCAATATGACTAACAACCGAAAAAAGAATTTCAGAATAAAAGAAAACATCTATCTTGGTATGGCAGAACAATTCAGCTGGCCATCTATTGAAAATTCTCCAAACAAGGTTTGCAAAGGTTTTTGTTATGGATTAAGAAATCAAATTGCCGTTTTAAGTGACGGAACTATTGTCCCTTGTTGTTTGGACTCTGACGGAAATATTCCTCTTGGTAACATATTTAATCAAGATTTTGATGAAATAATAAACAGCCAAAGAAGCAAAAACATATATGACGGATTTACAAATCAAAAAGCAATAGAGCCATTATGTCAAAGCTGTGGATATATGAAAAAATATATGAAAATTAAACATGACAAATAAAAACAACCGATATACCAGTATTTTAGGTATATCGGCTTTTTTATTTTACATATAATTACTCTTCATCATCTTCAAGTATAAAATTATATCCGTTATCCATTAACATTTGCAAATATTCATCAAAACTATCGGCAATAACCTTAATTTCATCTGGGTCGTGTAAAAATCTTACAATCTGACCCTTTACCCCTTTATCTGACGGAGAAAAATCAATAAACAACTGAGATGTCCCTCCATTGTTCATACAATCTGAAAAATGCAGCCAACACATTTTATTTGATTTATCTATAATTCTTTCATCTATATCAACAAAATCTTCGTACTCTCTGTCTATGTAGTCGTTTAACCAGTCAAAGCTTTCCACATCTCTCATCTGCTCTGCTGAAAGCAAATAGTATGGATATTCATCTATATCAGAGCCCAAAAAATAAAATGCAATTTCTTTTCCGTTGTACTCTCTCCAATATGTTCCGTCTACAATGTCAAGTAATTGTAACAAACTATTAGGAATATCAGGATATAACTCTTTTAATTTTTCTATATCTTCTTTGCTTGCTCCGTGAATAACCTTTTCAAATTCTTCCCACTGTCCATCTTCTTTAATTTCATAGTAAGACTTTTTTAATCCATCAAAATATTTTTGAACAATATGCATAAATAGTTCTCCTTTTTATGAAATAACAATAATTTTTAACTATGAAGAAATTATAATACAACATCATTTTTTTGTCACTATATAATACACACTCTTTTAATAC